>NZ_BAAAMR010000006.1:0-162283 GCF_039529375.1 Actinomadura napierensis | reverse complement strand
GCCTGGGCCACGATGGCGGCCGGTGGCCGGCGGTGCTGCGCACGATGACCGGCGCCATGACCCTGTCCCTCAACATCACCGACTCCGCCCTGCACAAGGACATGGTCGGGGTGGCAGTGCACGCCGTGGCGCCGCTGCTGTTGATCGTGACCGCCGAGACCGGGCTGGCCTACCGCCGCGCCATCTCCAAGGCGCTGACCGCCGAGCAAGCCCGCCAGCACGCCGCGGGCATTGCTCGGGAGCAGGCCGCCGCCGAGCGCGCGGAAGCCGAGCGGCAGCGCGTCCGCGAGGAACGCGAGCATCAGGCCCGGCTGGTGCGCGAGCAGCGCGAGCACGAGGCGGCGCTGGCGCGCGAGGAACGGCAGCGCGCCGAAGCCGCCGAGCGCGAGCGGCAGGCCGAGCGTGAACGCGCCGAGCAGGAACGTGAACGCGCCGAACGTCGTGAACGCGAGCGTGAACACGCCCGCCGCGACGCCGAACACAAGCAGGCTGAACGCGCCGAGCGTGAACGGCGCGCACTGCTGAAGACGCCTCCGGCCGCCGAGAAGCGGCCCGAGCCCGAAGCCCGCCAGATCGTGGCCGCGGCGTTCGCGGCCGGGCTGTCGGTGCGCGCCGCCGCCGAGCGGTGCGGCTGGTCGATCGGCTGGGTCGCCGGCCGCTACCAAGAGCTGCGCGATGCCCCCACCGACCGCCAGGACCCCGTCCCCGCGGCCTGACCTCTCCCTGCCTCCCTCTGTCTCTGTCGATCGTCCGCCCCGGCGCGTCTCTGGACGCGTCGGGGCGGCCCTACTCGTGTCTTCGTGTTCCGTCTCACTGAAGGGATTGCTGATGGAAGTCGGCAAATGGATCGTGTTCGCGTTCCTGACCGGCGTCATCGTGGTCGGGTTCAAGACCCGTTCGCTGAAGACGTGGGAGTTCATCTCCTGCGGCGCGTTCATGCTGCTGCTGGACGGTCTGGTGTTCCACGGCCAGATCTCCACCTGGCTCGGGCACCTGGGCTCCAACGTCAGGGGCGCCGCCGGACACGCCGCGCTCGGACACGCCGTGTCCGGCATGGCCGTCATCGGCGCCCCGACCATGAGCGAGCGGGTCCGCCGGTTCGCCGCGGCGATGTGGGCGCGCCGGCCCAGCCTGGACGACTGCGGTATCTCCGTGGCCGTCGCGGTACTGGCTCACCTGTGGCTCGGGGCCCCGTGGCTGGTGGCCGCCGCTTCGGTCGTCCTGGTGCTGATCGCCTTCCCGGCGATCTCGGTCATCACCGCACAACAGCCCCGCACCAACGCCCGCACCAACGCCCCCACCAAGCCCGACCCGGACTCGACCGCCGCCCCGGCGGACAAGCCCGGCACCGGCCCGCAGGTCGATGCGCAGGCCGGGCCGGTGTGCCCGGTCTGCGCGGACCCCGCCACCACCTGGGACAACCCGACCGGCGACGACCCGGGCCGGGACGCCCCGGAGATGTGGCGGTGCACGGGCGGGCATTCGTTCGTGCTCACGCCCGCCGGACACGTCCGCGGGCTCACCCGCAAGGAGAGTGAGGAGACGTGATCGACCCGGTCATCGGCGGCGCGATCGTGTTCATGCTGCTGACCGGCGGAACCAAGACCGGCCGCAACGCCGCCCGCAACGCCGCCGGATCGGCCTACAAGGCCACCGGCTGGAAACCGCCCAAGACCGCGATCGTGCACCACTCCGGCCGCGCCGGGGAGAAGGTCGGGGCGGCGTTCGCCGCCACCGCCCGCAAGACCCGCAACGCCGCGGTCAAGTTCGCCGAACGCCGTTGGGACAAGCGCATCACCAGCGACGACCCGCCCGGCAGCCACCCACCCGTCCACCGCGTCCGCCCGCC
The DNA here is from genome assembly GCF_039529375.1 of Actinomadura napierensis. Classification (NCBI taxonomy): domain Bacteria; kingdom Bacillati; phylum Actinomycetota; class Actinomycetes; order Streptosporangiales; family Thermomonosporaceae; genus Actinomadura; species Actinomadura napierensis. The sequence continues at coordinate 160,434 of NZ_BAAAMR010000006.1, read as the reverse complement.
GCGCCTCTCCGACCCGGACCCGGGCGCGGGGGCGTCGGGGCGGTCGCCGGCCGATGCGCCGCTGTTGGGAGGCGGTGCACACCCGCCCCGGATGCCGCAGCCGGACTCACGGCCGGTCGTGGAACAGCTCGGGGGCGGGCCGGTCATCAGCTCGGTCGTGCACCACGACGACGACACCTACGTGCTCAAACCCGCCGGCGGCGCCCACGCCACCGGCGGGACCGTCGGAACCCCAAGGAGGACCATGACCGCCAACGGCTCGGGCTTCAGCATCGACCTGGAGAAGCCGTCCACCGACGCCGAGTTCCTGGAAAGCTGCCAGATTCTGGCCGACGCGCTGCGCGGGCTGTCCAAGTCGGTGGAGGAATGGGCCGGCGACGTCTCCGCGCTCGGCCTGCCCGGCCAGGTCACCGCGTCGCTGGACGCCGTCGCCGAGGGCATCGGCGACGCCGCCACCGGCGTCAACCGCGCCGCCTCCACCTTCGAGGACATCTTCGAGGACCCGCGCGACATCGCCGCGCGGGGCATGAAGTTCACCGGCGAAGACGCCGCCTGACCAGCGGCGGGCCCGTCCCGCCGCTCACCCCGTCGCCCGTTCCGTGCACGGCCCCGGCCACCTGGCCGGGGCCGTGCCGTTTCGCATAAGGAGGCTGCCCGATGGCGCGCCGCAACCGCCGGCCCCGTTCCACCACGACCTGGCGGGACGCCGCCCACCACAACCACAACCACACCCGCAACCGCAACGCCCCCACCGCCGGTCAGACCGCGCTCACCGCGATCCGCGGCTACGGCCGCTGGGTCGCGCACTCGCCCGACACCCGCGGCCTGGGCTCGGCGCTGGCCGCGCTGTACCCGCTCGGCGAGATCGGCCACCTGACCGGCGCCGACCCCCTCATGCTCGGCGCGTTCGCGCCCCCGGCGGCGCTGGCCGCCTGGGTCGGCACCTACAAAAAGCACGCCAGCCCCCGCTACTCGGCGACCGTCGCCGCGACCGCCGCCGGCATCCCCGCCTGGCTCGGCGCCGCCGCCCATCTCGGCATCCTCAACCTGCCCACCCTGCTGGCCTACTCGATCTCCGCCACGGTGACGTGGTCGGCCTACACCTGGTCCGACGTGCTGAAAAAGCGCCGCGCCTGGGCCCGCGAACAACTCAAGTGGGACGAGCTGGCCACCGCCGCCGGGCTGGAAGACTCCCGCCTCATCGGCATCGACGACACCCGGCTCGGCGTCCGATTCCGTGTGGACGTGCGCGCGACCAACAAGCGCGCCAGCCAGCTAGCCGGCAAGGGCGGCGGGCTCGCCGAGGACATCGCCGCACAGATCGGCCTACCGGCCGAACGCGTCCGCATCACCGCCGACGACAAGCACGCCGGGATCATCCGGGTCCTGGTCCAGATGCTCGACCCGTGGGCCGGCCCCGCCACCCACCCCGCCATGGACCCGGCCGCGGCGCCGACGCTCGCGGCGGCGCGCCGGTCGATCATGGACGGCCCGTTCGTCATCGGGATCGACCCCGACACCGGCAACCCGATGACCCTGACCGTGTTCGACCGCGCCGGCGGGCACCACGTGTTCGTGGTCGCCCCGACCGGATCGGGCAAGACCACCCTCTACAACAACGTCATCGAACAGGCCACCGCCTGCACCGACGTGCTGGTATGGGGCATCGACCTGGGCAAGGGCACCATCGCCCGGTTCTGGGGCCCCGCGCTGGACGCCGCCGCCGGCATCGGCGAGGAGAAGAAGGCACTCCAGATCCTGGAGTGGGCGTGCCTGACCATCGACCACCGGTCGCGAGAGACCGGCGGACGCAACCACCAGCCCACCCCCACCGACCCGGTCATTCTCATCCCGGTAGACGAGCTGGACACCCTCACCGGGGCCAACAGCTCCATTGCGCTGAAGGCCAAGCCGATGATCGAGCACATCTATCGCCGCGGCCGCTCCGCCGGGGTCGAGCTGCTCACCGCCTCCCAGCGTGGCGTCGTGCAGTACACCGGCAGCAAGGACCCGCACGCCAACGCCGACAACAAGGTCGTGCTGCGGATGAACCGCGCCGCCGAGATGGGCAACGTCGTCCCCGAGTGGGAAGCCTCCGGCATGCCGAACATGGCCAGCTACGCCCGCGGCGTCAAAGGCGTCGCCCTGGTGGTCGACTCCGAGAACACCTGGGTCGCCGGCCGGGTGCTGGACCTGTCGGACCTGGACGCCGTCGAACGCCTCGCCCACCAGCGCGGCGCCCCCACCGCGACGCTCCCCGCGGCGCTGGTCAAGGGACTGCCCGGCTACGCCGACCGGCGCCGCGTCCCCGCCACCAGCACGGCCGGCGGTGGCGGAACCGGCCCGGCGGCGCCCCCGCCCCCGCCCCCGCCGCCGTTGTCCGGCGACGATCGCAGAGAGCTGGACGCCGCACCCGGCGGCGCCGAGCCGACCAACGGCGCGAGCGGGGAGCGGGGATCGCGTATCGGGCACGGCTGGCAGGCCGGGTTCGGTATCGACCCCGACGACCATGACGCCGTGGAGCGGCTCGCCGGCGAGCTGGTCTCCGAAGTCGAAGCCCGGCTGCGCGACATGCCCCAGCCCCCGAAACAGCCCACGTCGCTGGCCGACATGATCAAGGCCAAGGAGGTCCTCGACAACGCCGAGAACAACCCGCCCGAGGTCAACCAGAACATCCCCGTCTCCGAGAAGATCGCGGGTCCTGTGCTGGCGCTGCTGGCCGAGCGCGGCGCCGACGGCGCCACCCCGGCCGAGCTGACCAAGGCGGTCGGCAAGGGCGAGTCCACCGTCCGCCGATACCTGGCGATCATGCGCGACCACAAGCCCCCGCTGATCGTCGGCAGCGGCAGCACCCGCAACCTCCGCTACTTCCTGCCCGACCACGCCCCCGGCGCCGACCCCACCACCGATCACGGTCAGTGACCGAAGCCGGGGCGGTTTCCGCTCACCGGATTCCGCTCGATTCCGCTCGGCAACTCCGCTCACCTGCCCCCTATGTGAAGGGCGGATGAGCGGAAATGAGCGGAATGAGCGAAGACCCGGCGAGCGGGAATCGCGCCACGTTCTGTAACCGAATCCCTGAGACGCACCGCCCCCGGGCCGTCGGCCCGGGGGCGGTCTTCGTCATGCCCGCACCCGTCCCCGGGAGGCCCGTCCATGCCGCTGTCCGCCCTGCATCCCCTCGCCCCGCTCGCCGCCGAGACCCCTCAGAACGACCACGGCGGCGGGCACAGTCTGATCCTGCTGTTGATCGTCGGCGCCGTCGTCTACGCCGTCGGGTACGCGATCTCCATCCGTGTCCACCCCTACAAGAGCTGCCCACGCTGCAAGGGCTCGGGCCGTCACCGCGGCGCCTGGTTCCGTGACTCGTTCCGCGCCTGCGACCGGTGCGGCGGGCAGGGCCGCGAGTACCGCGCGTTCGCCCACCGCCCCTACGCCCAGAACGAGCGCAAGCGGCGGGGGCGCCGATGACCGCGACAGGTCCCAGCCCGCTGGCTGGCTCGCGAGCCGGTCCGAGCGGGCAAGCCCCGCTGCTCACGTTGGGGTCGTTGTGCTCCGGCTATGGCGGGCTCGACTTGGCCGCCGCGGCTGTGCTGGACGTCCGCCCGGTGTGGGTCGCTGACCCCGCGCCCGGCGCCGCCGCGGTGCTGGCGCACCGGTTCCCCGGCGTGCCCAACCTCGGTGACCTGACCGCGGTCGACTTCGGTCAGGTGCCGCGCGTGGACGTGCTGTGCGCCGGATTTCCCTGCCAAGACCTGTCCTACGCCGGCCGCGGCGCCGGTATCGCGAAGGGAACGCGTAGTGGACTCTGGCACGTCATCGCCGACGCCGTGGGCGTCCTACGACCCCGCTACCTCATCCTGGAGAACGTCGCAGCCATCGTTGCCCGGCGTCCCGGACTCGACATCGTCCTGTCCGACCTTGCCCGACTCGGGTTCGATGCGGAATGGAGGTGTGTACGCGCGTCCGACGTCGGCGCCCCGCACGCCCGCAACCGGTGGTTCCTGCTCGCCGCCGACCCGAAATCCGACGCTGTTGCCGACGCCGCGCACCTCCGACACCAACGGAGCGGGCACCCGCGGGCAGGGCGGCCCGGACCTGCGCACAGCCGTGACGCTGTTGCCGACCCCACGGGCGACCCGGGGCGGCTCGGCGACCGAGACCACGGCGCTTCTGCCAACGCCCCGCGCGAGCGACGGCACCAAGGGCGGCCCGAACCAGCGCGGCAGCAAGGGCGACCTGATGCTGCCCTCCGCGGTTGTAACCCTGTTGCCGACCCCGGCCGCCCGGGACGGCAAGGGCACCGACCTGCCGTCGTGGACCGGCGGTCCATCCCTGCCGACCCTGCTGTCTGGGGACGCTACGGCCCCGCGATCGCCCGGTGGGAGCACATCACAGGGCGAACAGCTCCTCATCCCACTGAACCCACCGGACGCGGCGGAGCCGACCGGCTGAGCCCCCGCTTCGTCGAGTGGCTCATGGGCCTACCGGACGGCTGGGTCACTGACGTGCCCGACCTGTCCCGCACCCGGCAACTGACCCTGCTCGGCAACGGCGTCGTCCCGCGCCAAGGCGCCGCTGCGCTGTCGGTGCTGTTCGAGCGCATCGGCGCGGCGGCCGGAAGCGCTGCCGCATGACCCCCGCGCCGTCCACCGGCCACCCGGCCGCGACCGGCTACCGGATGTACCAGGGGCGGGTGTTCCTGGACTGGGCGCACCGGCCGGTGCTGTTCCACCGCCAGGGCTGCCGGCTGTGTTGCACCGTCCGCGTCACCGGCCCGAACGGCGGCAAGCCCCGCCATCCCCGCGACTGCTTCAACTGCGGGCCGTCCTGGGAGCGGCGCCGCCCCGACCTGTGCACCCTGTGCGGCCGGACCGCGCACTTCCGCGACGACGGCCGCCCGGTGCACAAGACCTGCCTGGAAGAGGCATTGACCCGAGCCCTGATGAGCGGCGGCCCCGACCGGGCCGCTGCCTGATTTCTGTTCCGTCCGTCTGCAAGGGAGATCACCTGTGTCCGTGGGAGAGACCACCATCACCATCGTCGGGAACCTGACCGCCGACCCCGACCTTCGCTTCACCCAGACCGGGGTGGGCGTCGCGGCGTTCACCGTCGCCTCCACCCCCCGCTTCTACGACCAGCAGGCCGGGGAGTGGAAGGACGGCGACGCGCTGTTCCTGCGCTGCTCCGCCTGGCGGCACCTGGCCGAGCACGTCGCCGAGACCCTCACGCGCGGGATGCGCGTCATCGTCACCGGCCGCCTCCGCCAGCGCAACTACGAGGACAAGGAAGGCATCAAGCGCACCGCGTATGAGATCGAGGTGGACGACGTCGGCCCCTCGCTGCGCTACGCCACCGCCAAAGTCGCCAAGGCCACCCGCCAGCAGGCCCCGCACCCCGCCACCACCAACGGCACCAACGGCGCGGCACCGAGCAACGGCGGCGGGTTCGGACAGCCCAGCGCCGATCCGTGGCTGAACGGCGGGACCGGCGGCCAGCCCGCCAGCAGCGGCCAGTTCGGCGGCGGGTCGGGCGGCGGGTTCTCCGACGACCCGCCGTTCTGACCAACACCCCCGTTCATCACGGCCCGCCCCGGGCCTGTCGGCCGCACGCCGCGGGCGCGGGGCGGGTCGTGACTTCGTTCGCGACGACCTGACGACGGAGAACGCAGCATGACCCACTCCATCCCGCATCCGGGTGCCGCCGCGCTGGCGTGCGCGCGCCGCGGCTGGCACGTCTTCCCGCTCACCCCGCGCGACAAGGCACCCCTGGCCGGGTTCACCGACTGGGAGACCAACGCCACCACCGACCCCGCCCGGGTCCACGCGTTCTGGTCCCGCGACCGCTACAACGTCGGGATCGCCTGCGGTCCGTCCGGCCTGGTGGTGATCGACCTGGACACCCCCAAGCCCGGCGAGACCCCGCCGACACAGTGGGCGCTGCCCGGGGTCAACGAGGGCGCCGACGTGCTGGCCGTGCTGTGTGAACGGCACGGCCAGCCGTTCCCGACCGACACCTTCACCGTGACCACCCGCCGCGGCGGAACGCACCTGTACTTCACCGCCCCGCCCGGCATCGAGCTGCGCAACACCTCGGGCCGCTACCGCACCGGCCTGGGATGGCTGATCGACACCCGCGCGGCCGGCGGGTACGTGGTCGCGCCCGGCAGCTTCGTGGACCTGCCCGACGGCACCGGCCCTTACACCGTGACCAACCCGGCGCCACCGGCGCCGCTGCCCGGCTGGCTGGCCGACCTGCTCACCGCGGCCCGCGCCGCGCCTCCCCCCTTGGGTGCCTGGAACCGGCCGGGCACGGTGGCGGACCTGCCCTCATACGTTCAAGCGGCACTCAAGGGGGAAGCGGCCCGGGTCGCTGACGCCGTCCCCGGTGGACGCAACCACGCCCTCAACAAAGCCGCCTACAACCTCGGTCGCCTCATCGGCGCCCGACTCCTGCCCGAAGACACGGCCAGGGAAGTGCTCTGGGAAGCCGTCTCGGTCCACCTCGGCCCGGACCGCACCGCCGATATCCATCCCGCCGACGCCCGCGCCACCATCGGCTGCGCGCTGGCCGCCGGCGCCCGCAAACCGCGCACCATCACCAGGGGGAACGCCGCATGACACCACCCCACCCCGACGACCGGCCGCCCCTGGACGGCGCCGCGCTGCTGGACGCCGTCCGCGACGCGCTGACCCGGTACGTGGTGTTGCCCAGCCCGCAGGCCGCCGACGCGGTCACGCTGTGGATCGCGGCCACCCACGCGCAACCGGCCTGGCCGCACGCGCCCCGCCTGGTGATCCGCGGCCCGGAAAAGCGGTGCGGAAAGTCCCGGCTGCTGGACGTGACCGAAGCGACCTGCCACACCCCGTTCATCACCGTCAACTCCAGCCCGGCCGCGGTCTACCGGTCCATCACCGACGACCCGCCCACCCTGCTGGTGGACGAGGCCGACACCATCTTCGGCGCCAAAGCCGAAGGGAACGAGGATCTGCGCGGGCTGCTGAATGCCGGACACCAGCGCAACCGGCCCGCCAAACGCTACGACGCCAACGCCAACCGAGTGGAATCCATCCCGACATTCGCGATGGCCGCGCTCGCCGGAATCGGCGCCATGCCCGACACCATCGAAGACCGCGCGGTCGTCATCCGCATGCGCCGCCGCGCACCCGGCGAAACCGTCGCGCCGTTCCGGTTCCGTCGTGACCGGCAACCGCTCCGCCAGCTCGCCGCCGACCTGTCGCGGTGGCTGCGCGCCGACCTGGAAGCCCTGGAGAAAGCCGAACCCGCGATGCCCGTGGAAGACCGTGCCGCCGACACCTGGGAACCCCTCGTCATCGTCGCCGACCATGCCGGCGGGCATTGGCCCGACCGAGCCCGCGCCGCCGTGCTCGCGCTCACCGCCGAAGCCGACGACAACAGCGAAATGTCCACCCGGCTCCGCCTGCTCACCGACTGCCGCACCGCATTCGGCACCGACAACGCCCTCCCCACCGCCGTCCTACTGGAACGGCTCAAAGCCGATCCCGAAGCCCCCTGGGCCGACTACGGCCCGAACGGGCTGACCGCCATGAAGCTCGGCGCCATCCTGCGCGAATACGAGATCCGCTCCGACACCATCCGATTCCCCACCGGGCAGGCCAAGGGCTACCGCCGAACCGACTTCCTGGACGCCTGGGCGCGGTACTGCCCGGCCCTCAACGATGCCACCGCCCCCACCGAACCGGCCGCCGTCCTACCCCTGCCGGGGGCGAGCCGTACCAGCCGTACCAGCCTCAACATCGCAGGTCAGGCCCGATGAGGCTTGCCCGCCTGGTACGACTCAAGCCGTACCAGCCAACCAAGCCGTACCGCCCCTGACCAGCAAAAACAAGGCTGGTACGGCTGGTACGGCTACCCCTCCCATCAGCGGCCCCGGCCAGCGCCACCAGCGCGACCGGGGCCGCTTTCGTATGCCCACGGAGGTCCCATCCACATGCCCGATCACTTGGACGTCCCGGCCAGCATGCGCATGTTCACTGTCGAAGAAGCCATGAGCCTGCTGAAGCTCGGCCGCAACACCATCTTCGAGGAGATCCGCGCCCGCCGACTCCGATCCGTCAAGCGTGGCCGCTCCCGCCGCATCCCCGGCAGCGCGATCGCCGAATACATCGCCCTACTCGAACACGAGACGGAGGTGGCTGCCTGATGACCAAAACGGCACTCGGCACCCCCGAGGAACCCGACGACGGAAAGCGCAAGAGAAAGAGCCGCACGCGCGCCAACGGCGAAGGATCGATCTTTCCCTACCGCAACGGCTATGCCGCCTACGTGTGGGTCACCACGCCGGCGGGGGAGCGTAAGAAGCGGTGGGTCTACGGGAAGTCCCGCGACATCGTCCACGACAAGTACATCAAGCTGCTGAACGAGGCGAAGCAACGGCCGATCGCCACCACGGTCCCGACCGTCGAGAAGTACCTGACGTACTGGCTGGCCGAAGTCATCGAGCCGAACAGGGAAGCGCAAACCTACGCCCAATACGAGACCCTCGCGCGGCTGTACGTCATCCCCGCGCTAGGCCGAAAGCGACTCGACCGACTGACCGTCCGGGACGTACAGAACTGGGTGAACCGGCTGCCGAAGACGTGCCAGTGCTGCGCACAAGGCAAGGACGCCGCCCGGCCGGAACACCACTCCGATCCGCGCAAGCGCCAACGGTGTTGTGCGATCGGACGATGCTGCCAGGCGTACCCAAGCCGCCGCACCATTCAGGCGGCGCGCAACACCCTGCGGGCCGCCCTCACCCACGCGCAGACGGAAGAGATCCTCGCGCGGAACGTGGCGCGCATGGTGAAGTTGCCCACCATGCGTAAGCGCGTGCGCAGCAAAGCGTCATGGAGCGTGGAAGAAGCGCGAACCTTCCTGGAGTCGGCCCGTGAACACGGCGACCCGCTGTATGCGGCATGGGTGCTCATCCTGGTCCTGGGACTCAGGAAAGGCGAGGTGCTCGGACTTCGCTGGGAAGACGTGAACCTGGACGCCGGCGAGTTGACGGTGAGCATGCAGCTTCAGCGCGTCCGCCGCCAGCTCATTCACAAGGAGCGGACCAAGACGGAGGAGTCGTCCGGTGTCATGCCGCTTCCGGCGATCTGCGTGACCGCCCTGCGGATTCGCCAGAAGCGCCAGGAAGCCGAATGCGCCGCTCGAAAGGAGGAGTGGACCGGCAAGGGACTCATCTTCACGACCCGGCAGGGCCGGCCGATCGAGCCGCGGAACGTCAACCGCAGCTTCGCCTACCGGTGCGGGCGCGCCGGCGTGCGAGCCATCCGGGTGCACGACACTCGACACACCTGCGGTCGTCTGCTGGCCGCGCTGGACGTGCATCCCCGCACGGCGATGCAGATTCTCCGACACAGCCAGATCAGCATCACGATGGAGGTCTACACCGAGGTGCCCACCGAGGTCTCCAGAGAGGCGCTGAGGCGGCTCGGGGACAGCCTCACCGGCGCCGACGGGGACCGGCCGGGGACCGGTGACGAGGCGCCCTAGCTGTACTTTGCTGCTGTACAGACGGGAAAAGGCCACGTCCGAGTGATCGGATGTGGCCTTTGACCTCTGTCGGGACGGCGGGATTTGAACCCACGACCCCTTGACCCCCAGTCAAGTGCGCTGCCAAACTGCGCTACGTCCCGGTGCCCGCCGCAGCGGGCGTGATTACTCTAGCGCAGTCTGGGGGGTCGTGCGTACCGGGTTCGGTGAGGTGCGGGCCTCGTGGGCGGTCTTCGATCTGGCGGTGGGGCGCGCGGTCGTGGAGCGGCGGCCGGCGGAGGTGTTCCGGGCGGCATCGGTGGTGAAGGTTCTCCTGGCGCTCGACTTCTTGCGGGGGCGCGTGGTGCGGGGGAGGGACCGGGAGTTGGTTGAGGCGATGTTGCGGGTTAGTGATGACGCGGCGGCGGACGAGGTGTGGGAGCGGGGTGGGCGGGCGGAGGTCGTTGAGCGGATGGTGCGGCGGATCGGGTTGCGGGAGACGGTGCCGCCGCCGGAGGGCATGTCCGGGTGGTGGGGTTACACGGGGATAAGTGCTGGTGATGTGGTGCGGGTTTATCGGTATGCGGCGGGGGTGCCGGAGGGGCGGTTCGTTCTGCGGGAGTTGCGGAGGATGGCCGCTAGGGGCGCGGACGGGTTCGATCAGGTCTTCGGCATTCCGAAGGCGTTGCCCGGACGGTGGGCGGTCAAGCAGGGGTGGTCGGGGTTCGAGGACGTGCCGGACGGGCGGCCGGCGCCGGAGGCGCTGGGGCTCGGGCGACCCGCGCTGCACACGACGGGGCTGGTCGGGGGCAAGATCGTCGTAGTGTTGACCTTGCATCCGGAGGGGACGTCCGTCGAGGTGGCGGCGGGGCGTGTGACGTCGCTGGCCGGACGTGTGATGCGGGTCACAGGGACGCCCATGGGTTCGTTCCCGGAAGGTCAGTGAAAGCGGTCTTATCGGGGCGAAAAGAAAAAGACGGGTAAAGATCCGGGCTGCTAACGAAGATGGCGGCCAACGGACCTTCGCCGACGTATGTAGCTTTTTTCTCCCAGGGCATGAAACGCCGAATGGGGGACTGGGGTGTCGGAAGCGGACGGCACGTGGGGACCGCCCGGAGTGCACGCGGCGGACCTCGAGGGGCTGCGGGGGGCGGCGCACGACCGTGCGGTCATGGCCGAGGCGCGCGTGGTGCTGGCCCGTCGGCTGGGGGTGCCGCCCGGCGAGGCCCTGCAGCACCTCATCTGGCTCGCCCGCGACCTGGAGATGGAGCTGCCGGAGGCGGCGGCCATGGTCGTCCAGGGCGGGGGCGCCGGGACGGAGGGCGCGGTGGTGGCCGGGAGGCGGGCGCCCCGCGCGGAGGGCACGGCCCAGCGGGGCGTGGTGTCCGAGGCCGAGGACCTGCTGCACCGGCTGGCGGCCGAGGACACCGGTGGGGACGACGGCCTCATCGCGGACCTGCCCGCGGACCCGGTGGCGCGGGGGCTGCTGGACGGGACCCTGGATTCGGCGGCGCACCTGGTGCCGGTGCGGGGTCCGGACGGCGAGGTCCAGGACTTCCTGTACGCCGAGCTCAACGGGGCCGCGCGCGACCTGTTCGGGCGCGGCCCCGAGGAGCTGACCGGGCTGCGGCTGCTGCGGACGGACCCGGGCGCGGCGCTCAGCGGGCTGTTCGAGGAGTACGTCGCGGTGCTGGAGGGCGGGACGACCCTGGACCGCGACTCGATCATGTACTCGACCGTCCAGGGCGGGCTGTCGCGCTCGTCGCGGATGAGCGTGCGGTGCGTCCAGGTGCCGACGGGCGTCTGCGTCACCTGGCGGTACCACTCCGGCGAGGACCGCAGCGCGCGCCGGCTGGAGCGGGTGGAGCGGCTGGCGCTGATCGGGTTCGGCGAGTGGGACCTGGTCACCGGGCAGGCGGACTGGACGCCGCAGATGCTGGCCAACTACGGGCTGGGCCCGGACGAGGTGCCGCCCGCGCCGCACGACCTGCCGAAGGTGGTGGCCGAGGACGACCTGCCGCTGGTGGAGGAGGCCGTCCAGACGATGTTCTCCCGCCGGGAGCCGGTGGAGGCCGAGCACCGGGTGATCGGCAAGGACGGCGCGCGGCGGAATCTGTGGCTGTTCGCCGAGCCGGTGCTGGACGCCGCGGGGCTGCCGGTGTCGATCAACATCGTGTCGCAGGACATCACCCGGCGTCGCGGGGTGGAGCGGGCGCTGGCGGAGACCCGCCGGCAGATGCTGAAGCAGCAGGCGCGCACGGCCCAGGAGCGCAAGGTGGCGGTGACGCTGCGCCGGGCGATCCTGCCGGACGAAGAGGAGGTCGGGCAGCTGCCGGGGCTGCGCGTGGCGATCCGGGCGCTGGCCGCCGAGAGCACGGCGCGGATCGGCGGGGACTGGTTCGCCACCCGCGCGATGCCGGACGGCCGGGCGCTGTTCGCGATCGGGGACGCGGCGGGGCACGGCCTGCCGGCGGCGGCGTCGATGGCGCGCAGCCGCAACGGGCTGCTGGGCCTGTCGTGCACCGGCGAGCCGGCGGGGCGGCTGGTGGGCTGGCTGAACGAGCTGGTCGGCAGCATGGACCCGCCGGCGACGGGGACGGCCATCGTCGGCCATTACCGGCCGGAACAGCGCGTCATGGAGTGGACGTGCGCCGGGCACCTGCCGCCGATCCTGGTGCGGGACGGCCACGCCGAGCCGCTGGAGGTCTATCGCGACCCGCTGCTCGGCGCCCTGCCGGATTGGGAGTACAAGACGATCTCCACGGAACTGCGGCCGGGGGATCTGATCTTCCTTTACACCGACGGGCTGGTGGAGCGCCGCGACGCCGACCTGGACGAGCGGATAGCGCGGCTCACCGGCATTCTCCGGGATTCCTCGGCGGGGCCGGAACTGGCGCTGGACGAGGTGCTGGCGCGGATGGAGCACGACCGGGCGGCCGACGACACCACGATGTTCGCCCTGCACGTGGAGTGATCATGCCCTGGTCAGACCCGCCGGTGACCAGGGGTGATGCACAGCACACCGGCGCGGGGAAGGCGGGGCCGGTGTGATCTGCGACGCGCGCCGGTCCGCGTCCGCGCATCCGCGCCCGCCCATCGCCATTTGATCATTTTACCTTTCCCGGCGCTCGCGACGGTTATCGAAATCGCCCTTCCCATAAGGGTTTCCGGCGCTCCGGACAAAGATCGCCGAGAGCGCGCGGCCGGGGGCGCTCGATCATCCCGCGGAGGGGTGCTGACCAGGCAAAAGATCCTTTTGCTCCTGGTTTGCTTTTCCGCTGAGCGTTGGTACCTTCTTTCCCGAATCACGCAGCGCGTTCCATGCGTTGCACGCCGGCCGCTTCCATGCGCGGCCGAGGGTCGCGGAGCGGGCTCCGCACGCGACGCGCGCCACACGATGCGCGCCCTCCTCGAGATCAGTCGCTGAGATACATCCGAATATCCGGCACCGCGTTCCGCGGTGCGAGGCCGAGTCCGTCCAGGTCCACCCGACCGGACGGAGCCGGGGACCCAAGGTTCCAGGGGTGAATCGGCGCGTCCGTCAGTACGCGCCGTAGGGCTCTTCCATGCCCGAATCCGTCAGCTAACCCGGTAGGCGTCATGGGAGACAAGGAGATTCCCTGCATGACCGGTCGTTTCGATCGTCTTTTCGAGAACATCGCCCCCCGACTGAGCGCGCTGCGCCTGAACGGCGCCGCCCCCCGCGCCGCGCTCGCCCGCATGAGCCCCGAGGACCGGGCCGTGGGCGTCGCCGTGGCGGGTGTGATGGCCGGGGCGGTCGGACTCGCGATCTTCAACCCCCTGAGCGGGGACACCGCGTCCGCCGAGACCCCCGCGCAGGCCGCCGCCGCGGTCAGCCGCGAGGGGGCGGTCGCCGGCAGGTCCGAGCACGTCAAGTCCGAGCACCTCAAGTCCGAGCGCTCCGAGTCCGGGCGCTCGGCGCGCAAGGCGAGCACGGTCGACGCGTCGACCGTGATCAAGCTGGCCAAGTCGCAGGTCGGCGTGGAGGAGGGCCGGAACGGGTCCACCAAGTACGCGGACTGGTACGCCTCCACCTCGCACGCCGCGGTGACCGCCCGGCGCGACGGCGGCAGCGTCGGCGACTACAAGGGCGCCGAGTGGTGCGACATGTTCGTCTCCTGGCTCAGCGCGCAGACCGGCGTGCGGAACATGGGCTGGGACGCCTACACCGTCCAGCACGCCACCTGGTTCAAGGACGAGGGCAAGTGGGGCACGAAGGCCCGCCCGGGCGCGGTCGTGTTCTTCGACTGGCAGAACGGGTCCCGCGGCGGGATCGACGGTATCGACCACGTCGGCCTCGTCGTCAAGGACAACGGCAACGGGACGATCAGCACGGTCGAGGGCAACACCGGCAACGCCGTCCAGGAGAAGGTCCGCGACAAGTCCGAAGTCGTCGGCTACGGATACCCGGACTACGCCAAGTCCTGATCGCCACCACCGCGCGGAAAAGATCATTTTTGTGCGGAGAGAAGGCGCCCGGTTCCGGCCGGGCGCCTTTGGCGTTCCCGGGGTGATCTGCCAGGGCCTGTCGGGTAATGCTAAGCATTGACAGCTTTTGATCAGAGTTGGCCCTTGACGCCTCCTTGATGGAAAGGAATCCCTGCACGCCGAGGAGCGGAAGGGGATGGCCCATGCGGGTGCGCCCGGATGTCAGCGTGGTGGTGATCGCCTACAACGACGCCCGGCGGCTGCCGCGGGCGGTCGCCTCGTCGCTGGCGCAGTCGCTGGGCGGCGTCGAGACCGTGGTCGTCGACGACGCGAGCACCGACGCCACCGGGGAGGCCGCCGAGCGGCTCGCCGCCGCGCACCCCGGCCGGGTCCGGGCGGTGCACCTGCCGGTCAACTCCGGGGGCTGCGGCCGGCCGCGCAACGTCGGCGTCGAACGGTCGGACGGCCGGTACGTGATGTTCCTCGACAGCGACGACCTGCTCGACCCGCACGCCTGCCTCAACCTGCTCTCGGCCGCGCAGGAGAGCGGCGCGGACCTGGTCTCCGGGCGCTGCGACCGGGTCTTCCTGGACCTGCCCGAGGGCGCCAAGGACCGGGTCCGCCCCTGGTACCCGTGGCTGTACCAGCGGAGCGCGGTGTACGGGTCGCTGGAGGAGAACCCCGACCTGCTCTACGACACGCTGTCGACCAACAAGCTCTACCGGCGGGAGTTCCTGGAGGACGGCGCGCTCCGGTTCGTGGAGCGGCTGCACTACGAGGACCTGCTGTTCAGCGCCGAGGCCTACCTGGCGGCCCGGCGCACGGCCCTGATCCCGCACCGGGTCTACAACTGGCTGGTCCGGGACCGGACGGTGATGCCGACGATCTCCAACCGGCGGGACGAGCTGCACAACTTCGCCGACCGGCTGGAGATCCACCGGCGCATCGACATGCTGTTCGAGCTGCGCGGCGCGGACGGGCTGAAGCACGCCAAGGACGTCAAGTTCGTCAACCACGACCTGCTGCTCTACCTGCGCGAGCTGCGCGACCGCGACCCGGTCTACCGGGCCCGGTTCCTGGATCTTGCCGCCGGCTACCTGGCCGGGCTGGACCCGGTGGTGTTCGAGGCCGCGAACCCGCTGCCCGCGATCGCCGCCTACCTGATCAAGGAGGGCGACCAGGCCGGGGCGCTCGCCGCGGCCGAGTACCTCCCGGACCGGGGGTGCGAGCTGCACGCCCCGCTGGTGGAGCGGGACGGGCGGATCTTCTGGGGCGCGGGCCCGCCGCGCGGCGACCTCGGGCGCCGCGTCCTGGACGTCACCGACTTCGGCTTCCATCTGTGCCCGCTCAAGGAGCTGCGGCCGGCCGCCACCGTGACGCGGCTGGAGGTGCGCGGCGGACGCGCGCACATGGCCGGGCACGTGCTGAACCCGCTGGGCCGGGTCCCGCCCGGCGCGAAGCTGGCGGCGTCGCTGGAGTTCCGCGACCGGCGCCACGGCGCCCGCCGGATCCGGGTGCCCGCCGAGATCGTCCACGAGGGCGACCGGCTGGCGTGGCGGGCCCGGTTCGATCCGCGCGCCCGTGTCCGGCCGCTCGGATTCGCCGATCCCGTGTGGGACGTCCGGCTCCGCGTGACGGCGGACGGTGAGGAGATGATCACCCGGCCGGGGCCGCCCGCCGGCCCCGGCGCGCCGGACCTCTCCGGTGTCGGACTGCCCGTCCGGCCCCGGCTGACGCGCCTCGCGGGGGACACGCTGTGCTCCTACGTCACCGAGGGCGGGCACCTGGCGTTCACGCTCCAGACCGGCGACCCGCGGAGGCGGCGCGCCGCCGGCGCCGTCGCACGCGCGGCCGCCAGCCCGCCGGCGCGGCTCGGCCGGAGGCGGGCGCGGCGGCTGGAGAGGTCCGTGCGCCGCACGCTGACCTCGGGCCGGACCAAGGCGGTGGTGTTCAACCGGGTGCTGACCCGGTTGCCCGTCCGCAAGGGCCTGGTGGTCTTCGAGAGCCACCTCGGCCGGCAGTTCTCCGACAACCCGAAGTACATCTACCGGGAGCTGCGCCGCTCGGGCCGCCCCGTCGAGGCGGTCTGGTCGTACGCGTCGTCCACGGACGGGTTCCCGTCCGACGCGACGCTGGTGAGACGCGGTTCCTGGCGTTACCACCTTGCCCTGGCGCGGGCGCGGTTCTGGATCGACAACCAGGGCTATCCGGCGGACCTGCGCAAACGCCCCGAGACGACCTACATCCAGACCTGGCACGGGTCGGCGTACAAGCTGATGGGGCTCGACCAGCCCCGGCTGAAGAGCGGCCCCGCGTCGGACCGGACCCGGCTCGCGCGGATGGTCGACCGCTTCGACTGCTTCCTTGTCCGCTCCGACCACGACGTGGACACCCTCGCCAAGGGGCTCGGCGTCCGGGCCGAGCTGCTGCCGGCGGGCTACCCGCGCAACGACCCGCTGGTCACCGGGGTCGGCGGCGACGCCGAGCTGGCCGCCGAGGTCGACGCGCTGCGCCGCTCCCTCGGGCTGGACGACGGGCGCCGCGCCGTGCTGTACGCGCCGACGTTCAGGACCGGGCCGAAGGGCAGGCCCGTCAGACGGATGGAGCCGCCCGTGGACCCGGCCCGGTTCGCCCGCGAGCTCGGGGACGAGATCGTCCTGCTCGTGCGCCCGCACTACCTGTGCCGGGCGAACCTGCCGCCGTCGGCCGCGCGGGCCATGCGGGACGTCGGGGGAGTGCCGGACGTGACGCCGCTGCTCCTGCTCGCCGACGCCCTGGTCACCGACCATTCGTCGGTCATGTTCGACTACGCGCTGCTGGACCGGCCGATCGTTCTGCACCTCCCGGAGGACGACCCCGCCGCCGGCTACTTCGACCTTGAACTGCACGCGCCCGGTCCGGTCACGCGGACCGAGGACGAGCTGATCGCCGCGCTCGCGGACCTGGACGCCGCCGGGTCCGCGCACGCCGCGCGGCGCCGTGCCTTCGCCGAGCGGTTCGGCGAGCACGACCGCGGAACCGCCGCGCGCGCGGTGGTGGACCGTTACTTCGGAGAAAGGAGCGCCCATGGTTCCCACCGGAACCGCTGACCGCGCGCCGCGCGACGTCTTCATCGTCTGCAACAACGTCGACGAGATGGGGGGCCTGCAGCGCTGGGCGCACCACATGGCGCGGATGCTGGCCGGACGCGGCGACCGCGTCACCCTCGTCGGGATCACGCGGGCGGAGGTCGGACACCACCACGGCCGCGACGACTCCTACACGGTGGAGGTCCTGCACGACGCCTGGCGCCCGCCGGTTCTGGAGTGGCGGCCCGGCCGGCTGCGGCACCGGCTGAACATGGCGGCCCAAGGACGCGACGTGTGGCGCGCGGCCGTCCAGCGGCGCGGCGCCGGCCGCCTGACTCGGATGTTCGCCGCGGCCCGTCCGGGCGCCGTCGTGATCGTGCCGCAGGTCTGGGCGATGGAGTGGGTCCGGCGCGCCGACACCTCGGGGATGCGGGTCGTCGGCATGAGCCACGAGTCCTACAAGGCGACGCGCAAGTCCACGCGGTACGAGCGGGTGAAGCGGCACTTCGCGCACGTCGACCGGTTCCTCACGCTGACCCCGGAGGACGCCGACGCGTGGGCCAGGGACGGCATGACCAACGCCGACCACGTCCCGAACGCGCTCCACGTGACCCCGGCCGTCTATCCGACGCTCAATCTCCCGGCGGTCGCCTGCGTGGGGCGCCTGTCCTACGAGAAGGGGATCGACCTGCTGCTGGAGGCGTGGCAGCGGGTGCACGAGCACCATCCGGACTGGCGGCTGCACATCTACGGCGACGGCCCGGACGAGGAGGCGCTGCGCGAGCAGGCGGCCGCCGCCGGCCTGTACGGCACGGTCGAGTTCCGGGGCGTGGTCGCCGACGTCGAGGAGGCGCTGGTCGAGGCGTCGGTGTTCGCGCTGCCGTCCCGGGCCGAGGGCGTGCCCATGTCGGTGATGGAGGCGATGGCCTACGGGTTGCCGACGGTGGCGTTCGACTGCGCGCCGGGCGTCCGCATGCTGCTCGGCGAGCGGGGCGGGGAGACGGGCGGCCTGCTGGTGGAGCCGGGCGACACGGCCGCGTTCGCCCGGGCCCTGCAACGGCTGATCGAGGACCCGGAGCTGTGCTGCGAGCTCGGCGCCGAGGCGCGCGCGTCGGTGCAGCGCTTCCATCCGGACGCGGTGCTCGCCCGCTGGGACCGGCTGTTCGACCTGCTCCACCGTGATCTCCCGGACGTGCGGGAGCCCGCCGCGAACGAGCGGCCCGCCCTGCCCGCGCCCGAGCGCACGCGGGCGGCCGGGCGTGCGGCCGAGGCGGAACCGGCCCTGGAGGCCGATTCTTTCTAACAACTGTTTGGTAGAGTTCGCGGCGTGATGCAGAACGAGTCCCCGGCGGACCGGGAGTTCCGCGCCGAGGTCCGCGGCTGGCTGGAGGCCAACCTGTCGGGCGGGTTCGCGCACGCGCGCGGGCTCGGCGGGCCCGGCCGCGAGCACGAGGCGTTCGAGGAGCGGCTGGCCTGGGAGCGGCACATGGCCGCGGCGGGCTGGACGTGCGTGGGCTGGCCCGAGGAGCACGGCGGCCGCGGCGCCACCGTCCGGCAGCAGGTGATCTTCAACGAGGAGTACGCGCTCGCCGACGCCCCGGCGCGCGTCGGCCACATCGGCGAGAACCTGCTCGGCCCCACCATCATCGCGTTCGGCACCGACGAGCAGCGGGCCCGCTTCCTGCCGCCGATCGTCGCGGTCGAGGAGCTGTGGTGCCAGGGCTACTCCGAGCCCAACGCCGGCTCCGACCTCGCCAACGTGCAGACCCGCGCCGAACTCGCCGGCGACCACTGGACGATCGACGGGCAGAAGGTCTGGACGTCCAACGCCCTCGAATCGGACTGGTGCTTCGTCGTCTGCCGCACCGAGCCCGGCTCGTCCCGCCACCACGGCCTGTCCTACCTGCTCGTCCCGATGAAGCAGGACGGCGTGGACATCCGGCCGATCGTCCAGCTCACCGGCACCTCCGAGTTCAACGAGGTCTTCTTCGACGGGGCCCGCACCGACGCCGGCGACATCGTCGGCGCGCCCGGCGAGGGCTGGAAGATCGCGATGGCCACGCTCGGCTTCGAGCGCGGCGTCGCCACCCTCGGCCAGCAGGTCGGGTTCCGCCGCGAGTTCGAGGGCGTGCTCGACCTCGCCCGCCGCACCGGCGCCATCGACGACCCGCTGCTGCGCGACCGGCTCACCCGCGCCTACGCGGGCCTGGAGGTCATGCGGCTGAACGCGGTGCGCACCATGGCGGGCGTCGCGTCCGGCGCCCCCGGGCCGGAGTCGTCGATCTCCAAGCTCGTCTGGGGCACCTGGCACCGCGAGCTCGGCGAGCTGGCCATGGACGTCCTCGGCGCCGCCGGGATGGTCGCCGACGGCGAACCGTACGACCTCAACGACTGGCAGCGGCTGTTCCTGTTCTCCCGCTCCGACACGATCTACGCCGGCTCGAACGAGATCCAGCGCAACATCATCGCCGAGCGCGTGCTCGGTCTCCCCAGAGAGGCTCGCGGATGACGCCGCCCCCCTACGTCCCCGGACACGGCCTGCTGAAGGACCGCGCCGTCGTGATCACCGCCGCGGCCGGCGCCGGGATCGGCGGCGCCACCGCCCGCCGCTGCCTGGAGGAGGGCGCCCGCGTCCTGATCTCCGACGCGCACGAGCGGCGGCTCACCGCGTCCGCGCAGGAACTGGAGAAGGAGTTCGGCGCCGACCGGGTCGCCGCACTGGCCTGCGACGTCACCGACGAAGAGCAGGTCCAGGCCCTGTACGCGCTCGGCGTCGAGCGGTTCGGCCGGATCGACATCGCCGTCAACAACGCCGGCCTCGGCGGCACCGCGGACCTGGTCGACATGACCGACGACCAGTGGGGCCGCGTCCTCGACATCACCCTGAACGGCACGATGCGCTGCACCCGCGCCGCGCTGCGGATCATGCGCGACCAGGGCGCCGGCGTCATCGTCAACAACGCCTCGGTGATCGGCTGGCGGGCGCAGAAGGGCCAGTCCCACTACGCCGCCGCCAAGGCCGGCGTGATGGCCCTCACCCGCTGCTCCGCGCTGGAGGCCGCGGAGTTCGGCGTGCGGATCAACGCCGTCTCGCCGTCCCTCGCCATGCACCCGCACCTGGTCAAGGTGACCTCGGAGGAGCTGCTGGACGAGCTGACGCGGCGCGAGGCGTTCGGCCGCTACGCCGAGCCCTGGGAGGTGGCCAACGTTATCGTCTTCCTGGCCAGCGACTACTCCTCGTACATGACCGGGGAGGTCGTCTCCGTGTCTTCCCAGCACGCTTAGGAACCGACCATGAGTCCACGACGGCGCGACGCCGAGGGCACCGCCGCCGCACGCGCGGAACGGCGGGCCGAGCTGCTCGCCACCGCCGCCGAGGTGTTCGCCTCGCAGGGGTACTCCGCCACCACCATCCGGAAGGTGGCCGACGCCGCCGGGATCCTCGGCGGCAGCCTCTACTACCACTTCGACTCCAAGGAGGCGATGGCCGACGAAATCCTGTCGACCTTCCTGGACGAGATGTGGGCGGCCTACGAGCGCGTCCTCGCCGCCGGCCTCAGCGCTCGCGACGCCCTGGAGGGCGTCATCGTCGAGTCGTTCCGCTCGATCGACCGGCACCGGCCCGCCGTCGTGCTCTACCAGAACGAGTCCAAGCACCTCGCGACCAGCGAACGCTTTCATTACCTGCTCGAATCGCAGCGCCGGTTCGAGAAGATGTGGCTCTCCCTGCTGGACCGGGGCGTCGAGGAGGGCGCGTTCCGCGCCGACCTCGACCGGACGCTGATCTACCGCTTCATCCGCGACACCGTCTGGGTCGCGGCCAACTGGTACCAGCACGGCGGGCGGCTGTCCGCCGACGACATCGCCAAGCAGTACCTCGCCATGGTCCTCGAAGGCATCCAGGCGAGCTAGCCCCGAAGGAGACACCCCCCATGGCCGAGGCCTACATCGTCGAAGCGGTCCGCGCGCCGGTCGGCCGCAAGAAGGGCGGGCTCGCCGGCGTCCACCCCGCCGACCTCGGCGCCCACGTGCTGAAGGCGCTGATGGACCGCGCGAAGGTCGACCCCGCCGCCGTCGAGGACGTGGTGTTCGGCAACGTCGACAGCGTCGGCCCGCAGGCCGGCGACATCGCCCGCACCTGCTGGCTCGCCGCCGGGCTGCCCGAGGAGGTCCCCGGCGTCACCGTCGACCGGCAGTGCGGCTCCTCGCAGCAGGCCGTCCACTTCGCGGCACAGGCCGTCCTGGCCGGGACATCCGACCTGGTCGTCGCGGGCGGCGTGCAGAACATGTCGCAGATCCCGATCTCGTTCGCGATGACCGCCGCCGAGCCGCTCGGCTTCACCCAGGGCCCGTTCGCCGGCTCCAAGGGCTGGACGGAGCGGTACGGCGACGCCGAGGTGTCGCAGTTCAACGGCGCCGAGATGATCGCGCGCGACTGGGACATCTCCCGCGAGGAGATGGAGACGTTCGCCTACGAGTCGCACCAGCGGGCCATCCGCGCGATCGACGAGGGCCGGTTCGAGCGGGAGATCGTGCCGCTGGAGGGCGTCACCGCCGACGAGGGCCCGCGCCGCGACACCACCCGGGAGAAGATGGCGGGGCTGAAGACCCTCGTCGAGGGCGGCCGGCTCACCGCCGCGCTCGCCTCGCAGATCTCGGACGGCTCCGCCGCGCTGCTCATCGCGTCCGAGCAGGCCGTCAAGGACCACGGCCTCACCCCGCGCGCCCGCATCCACCACCTCTCCGCGCGTGGCGAGGACCCGATCCGGATGCTGTCCGCGCCGATCCCCGCCACCGCGCACGCGCTGAAGAAGACCGGCATGACGATCGGCGACTTCGACGCCGTCGAGATCAACGAGGCGTTCGCGCCGGTCGTGCTCGCCTGGCTGAAGGAGACCGGCGCCGACCCGGCGAAGGTCAACCCCAACGGCGGCGCGATCGCCCTCGGCCACCCGCTCGGCGCCACCGGCGCCCGGCTGATGACCACGCTGCTGCACGAGCTGGAGCGCACCGGCGGCCGCTACGGCCTGCAGACGATGTGCGAAGGCGGCGGCCAGGCCAACGTCACCATCCTCGAGCGCCTGTGATCGGTCCGGGCCCGCGGAAGACCGCGGGCCCGGCGCTTCCCCCCCGCCCCTGATCGGAGTTCGGTGTGGACGTCTTCGAGAGCGCGAAGCTCGGGCCCGTCACCCTGCGGAACCGGGTCATCAAGGCCGCCACGTTCGAGGGCATGACGCCGGACGCCCTCGTCACCGACGACCTGATCGAGTACCACCGGCGGCCCGCCGCCGGGGGAGTGGCGATGACGACCGTCGCCTACTGCGCGGTCGCGCCCGAGGGACGCACGGAGCGGCGGCAGATCCATATGCGGCCCGAGGCCGTTCCGGGGTTGCGGCGCCTCACCGACGCCGTGCACGCCGAGGGCGCCGCCGCGTCCGCGCAGATCGGGCACGCCGGGCCGGTCGCCGACGCCAGCTCCAACAAGATGCGGGGGCTGTCGGCCGGGCGGTTCTTCAACCCGCTCGGCATGCGCTTCACCAAGGCGGCGACGGCCGAGGACATCGAGCGGGTCACCCGGGCGCACGCCGACGCGGCGCGGCTCGCGATCGAGGCGGGGTTCGACGCCGTCGAGATCCACTTCGGGCACAACTACCTGGCCAGCTCGTTCCTCAGCCCGCGGCTGAACAAGCGCGACGACGCCTACGGCGGGCCGATCGAGAACCGCGCGAAGGTCGCGCTCGGCATCGCCCGCGCGGTGCGCGACGAGGTCGGCGACCGGATCGCCGTCACCGCGAAGATCAACATGCGGGACGGTGTGCCGGGCGGGCTGGAGATCGACGACAGCCTGCAGGTCGCCCGGTGGCTGCAGGAGGAGGGAACCGTCGACGCACTGGAACTGACGGCGGGCAGTTCCCTCCTGAACCCGATGTACCTGTTCCGCGGTGGCGCGCCGGTCAAGGAGTTCGCCGCCAACTTCAAGCAGCCGCTGCGGACGGGCATCCGGATGTCCGGCACGAAGTTCTTGCGCGCCTACCCGTACCAGGACGCCTTCTTGCTGGAGCACGCCCGTCGGTTCCGCGCCGAACTGGACCTGCCGCTCATTCTGCTCGGCGGGGTCACCAACCGCGAGACGATGGACAGGGCGATGGCGGAGGGCTTCCAGTTCGTCGCGATGGGACGTGCGCTGCTGCGCGAGCCCGACCTGGTCAACCGGATCGCGCAGGACCCATCGACGCGTTCGCTGTGCATTCACTGCAACCGCTGCATGCCGACCATCTACACCGGCACCCACTGCCCCGAGATCCCGGCGGAGAGCCTGCCTTGACTTAGAGTGCGCTCTAACTCGTAGCGTACGGTGCATGATCACTCCGCAACGCAGGATCGATTCGGGCTTCGGTTTCGACAGCACGGCGCGGGACGTCCTGGACGGCATCGACCTCTCGGGGAGGCTGGCCGTCGTGACCGGCGGCTACTCCGGGCTCGGGCTGGAGACGACCCGCGCCCTGACCGAGGCCGGTGCGCACGTGGTGGTCCCGGCGCGCCGTCCAGCGGCGGCGAAGGAGGCGCTCGACGGGATCGGCGGCGTCGAGGTGGACGAGCTGGACCTCGGCGACCTGGAGAGCGTGCGGTCCTTCGCCGACCGGTTCCTGGCGTCCGGCCGCGGCATCGACATGATCATCGGCAACGCGGCGGTCATGGCCTGCCCGGAGACCCGGGTCGGGCCGGGCTGGGAGGCGCAGTTCGCCACCAACCATCTCGGCCACTTCGCGCTCGTGAACCGGCTGTGGCCGGCGGTCAGGCCCGGCGCCCGGGTCGTCGCCGTCTCCTCGCAGGGGCATCACTTCTCCCGCATGCGCTGGGACGACCCGCACTTCACGCGCGGCTACGACCGGTGGGAGGCGTACGGGCAGGCGAAGACCGCCAACGTGCTGTTCGCCGTGCACCTGGACGCGCTTGCGAAGGACGCCGTGCGCGCGTTCTCGCTCCATCCGGGCAGCATCCTCACGCCGCTGCAGCGCCACATCCCGAAGGAGGACAAGATCGCCTACGGGTGGATCGACGAGGACGGCAACGAGATCGCCCAGGGCTTCAAGACCCCGGAGCAGGGCGCCGCGACGGCGGTGTGGGCCGCGACGTCGCCACGGCTGGACGGGATGGGCGGCGTCTACTGCATGGACTGCGACATCGCCGAACCGACGCCGGCCGACATTCCGGAGGTCCGCGGCCGGAAGGCCGGCGCGCCCGCGCCCCTCGGTGTCCGGCCCTACGCGACCGACCCGGACGAGGCCGCCCGGCTGTGGGCGTACTCCGCCGAGCTGACCGGCGTCGACGCGTTCGCGAAGTAGGGCGCCCCGGCCCGGGCTCCCCGCCGCGGGGCCCGGGCCCGGCGCCGTTCCCGCCGGTCGGCATAATCCCTGGGGAACGACGGACGGCCGAGAGGTGGGGCGATGATCGACGTCGGCGGCTGGTCGCCGGAACCGGTGGAGGCGGCCGAGGTGATCGACGCCGCGCCGTCGGCCGCGCTCGCGGGGCTGCTGGACGTCGAGCCGCCGGGGGAGGAGCTGCCGCCGCTGTGGCACTGGCTGCACTTCCTCGAACGGCCCGCGCAGCGCGAGCTCGGCCCCGACGGCCACCCGATGGCCGGGCACTTCCTGCCGCCGATCCCCGACCGGCGGCGCATGTTCGCCGGC
Source organism: Actinomadura napierensis (assembly GCF_039529375.1). Classification (NCBI taxonomy): domain Bacteria; kingdom Bacillati; phylum Actinomycetota; class Actinomycetes; order Streptosporangiales; family Thermomonosporaceae; genus Actinomadura; species Actinomadura napierensis. The sequence goes on along the minus strand of NZ_BAAAMR010000006.1, from coordinate 135,722 downwards.
GGCCGGTTCCGCGTCCGCGAGCCGCTTCGCGTCGGCGACACCGTGACGCGCCGCGCCGAACTGGCCTCCACGGCGGTCAAGCAGGGACGCAGCGGCGAGATGTTCTTCGTGACCGTCCGCCACACCTTCCTCCGGGACGGTGCGGAGATCGCGGTGGAGGAGCAGGATCTCGTCTACCGCAGCGGCGATGCGGCGTCCCGCCCGCCTGAGGTGTCCTTCGAGGCGCCCGACGTGCGAACGCCGTGGACGCTGCCGGTGACCGCCGACCCGGTGCTGCTGTTCCGGTTCAGCGCGCTCACCTACAACGCCCACCGCATCCACTACGACGAGACCTACGCGACCGAGGTCGAGGGGCACGGCGGGCTCGTCGTGCACGGGCCGCTGCTGGCGATCCTGTGCCTGGAACTGCCGCGCAGGGCGGGCCTGAAGGTGACGGAACTGTCGTTCCGCGCCCGCAGGCCCGTCTACGCGCGGCACCCGTTCGCGGCGGCGGGTTCCCCGGACGGGGAGCTGTCGATCGAGGCGCCCGCCGGCGTCACCGCGATGACCGCGACGTTCACCGCCGGCTAGGCCGCCGTCACGGGCGGCTCCACGACGGCCGGCGCGTCCCGGCGCTCCGCCCTGATCTGCAGGACGTAGCGCTTGACCTCGTCGGCGGCGTCCTCGCGGGACCAGCCGAGCCGGGGCGCGATCAGCTCGGCGACGTGCGCCGCCGCGGCGAGGCCGCCGTCCCACTCCTCGATCGACGCGCGCAGCCGCCGGGCCAGGACGTCTTCCAGGTGCAGGGCGCCCTCGTGCGTCACCGCGTAGACGGCCTCGGCGCACAGGTAGTCCTCCGCGCCGGGGATCGGGGCGCCGAGCGCCGGATCGGCGGCGACCAGGGCGAGGACGTCCTGCGCGCACGACCCGTACCGGTGCAGCAGATGCTCGATCCGCGCGACGTGCAGCCCGGAGCGGGCCGCGAGCCGGCGCCGCTCGTTCCACAGCACCTCGAAGCCGACCGCGCCCATGATCGGCAGCCGTCCGGTGACCGACGCGGGCACCGACTCGTCCAGGCCCTCGGCGACCACGTCGATCGCGTCCCGCGCCATCACCCGGTAGGTGGTGAACTTGCCGCCGGTGACCACCACCAGGCCGGGCACCGGCTCCGCGACGGCGTGCTCGCGCGAGAGCCGCGCGGTGTCGTCCATCTCGCCGGACAGCAGCGGCCGCAGCCCCGCGTACACGCCCTCCACGTCGTCCATGGTCAGCGGCGTGCGCAGCACCGCGTTCACCCGCTCCAGCAGGTAGCCGATGTCGGTGTGGTCGGCGACCGGCTCGTCGGGGCCGTCGTCGTGCGGGGTGTCGGTCGTCCCGATGAGCCAGTGCCGCCCCCACGGGATGATGAACAGCACGCTGCGTTCGGTCCGGGTGATCAGCCCGGTGCCCATCGGGATGCGGTCGCGCGGCACCACCAGGTGGACGCCCTTGGAGGCGCGCACCGCGAACGCCGCGCGGGACCCGGTCATCGCCTGCGCGCCGTCGGTCCACACGCCGGTCGCGCAGACGACCCGGCGCGCGCGGACGGTGATCTCCCGGCCGCCCTCCAGGTCCAGCACGTGCGCGCCGGTGACCCGCTCGCCCTCGCGCAGGAACCCGGTCACCTCGGCGCGCGTGGCGACCCTGGCGCCGTACTCGGCGGCGGTGCGGGCGACCATCATCGTGTAGCGGGCGTCGTCGACCTGCGCGTCGTAGTACTGGATCGCGCCGACGAGCGCGTCCGAGCGCAGGGCCGGCGCCTCCCGCAGCGCCCGGCGGCGCGTCAGCTGCCGGTGCCGGGGCAGCGACCGGGCGCCGCCCATGGTGTCGTACAAGGTGACGCCCGCGCTGACGTACGCCCGCTCCCACACCCGGTTGCGCAGCGGATACAGGAACTGGACGGGCCGCACCAGGTGCGGCGCGAGCCGGTGCAGCAGTAGGCCCCGCTCCCGCAGCGCCTCCCGGACCAGTCCGAAGTCGCGCTGCTCCAGGTAGCGCAGCCCGCCGTGGATCAGCTTGCTGGACCGGCTGGAGGTGCCGGCCGCCCAGTCGCGCGCCTCCACCAGGGCGACGGACAGGCCCCGGGAGATCGCGTCGAGCGCGGCGCCCGCGCCGACGATGCCGCCGCCGACGACCAGGACGTCGAACTCGGTCTCGGCCAGGGCGCGCAGGGTGTCCTCGCGGTACCGAGGGCCGAGGGCTACGGATGTCACTGCATGCTCCCGATGAGGAGTGGTCGGTCAGGAAGGTGCGGGCGGGGCCGGCGCCGGTTTCCCGGCCCCGCCGCGCGTCGTGGCCCCGGCCGGGTCTAGTCCACGTCGACCCAGTCGAGGGTGCGGCTGACGGCCTTCTTCCAGCCCGCGTAGCCGGCCGTGCGCTGCTCGTCGTCCCAGGTGGGCTGCCAGCGCTTGTCCTCGTTCCAGTTCTGGCGCAGTTCGTCGGTGTTGTTCCAGAACCCGACGGCGAGGCCGGCGGCGTAGGCGGCGCCGAGCGCGGTGGTCTCGGCGACCACCGGGCGCGACACCGGCACGCCGAGGATGTCGGCCTGCATCTGCATGCACAGCTCGTTGGCGGTGATCCCGCCGTCGACCTTGAGGGTGTCGAGGGCGACCCCGGAGTCCTCGCGCATGGCCTCGACGACGTCGCGAGACTGGTAGCAGATGGATTCGAGGGTGGCGCGGGCCAGGTGGGCGTTGGTGTTGAACCGTGACAGCCCGACGATGGCGCCGCGCGCGTCCGACCGCCAGTACGGCGCGAACAGGCCCGAGAACGCGGGGACGAAGTAGACGCCGCCGTTGTCCTCGACCTGCCGCGCAAGCGCTTCGCTCTGCGCGGCGCCGGAGATGATGCCGAGCTGGTCGCGCAGCCACTGCACGGCCGACCCGGTCACCGCGATGGATCCCTCCAGCGCGTACACCGGCTTCTCGGACCCGAACTGGTAGCAGACCGTGGTCAGCAGCCCGTTCTTCGACCGCACCAGCTCGTTGCCGGTGTTGAGCAGCAGGAAGTTGCCGGTGCCGTAGGTGTTCTTGGCCTCGCCGGGCGCGAAGCACACCTGGCCTACCGTCGCGGCCTGCTGGTCGCCGAGCGCGGCCGTCAGCGGCACCTCGCCGCCGACCGGGCCGTCGGCGCGCGTCACCCCGTAGCCGCCGGGCGCCGAGGACGGCCTGATCTCCGGCAGCATCTGGCGGGGGATGCCGAAGAACGACAGCAGCTCGTCGTCCCAGTCGAGGGTCTCCAGGTCCATCAGCATGGTGCGGCTGGCGTTGGTGACGTCGGTGACGTGCACGCCCCCGTCCGGTCCGCCGGTGAGGTTCCACAGCACCCAGCTGTCGGTCGTCCCGAAGATCGCGTCGCCCTTCTCCGCGGCCTCCCGCACCCCGTCGACGTTCTCCAGGATCCACTGGATCTTGCCGCCGGAGAAGTAGGTGGCGGGCGGCAGCCCGGCCTTGCGCCGGATGACGTCGCCCTTGCCCTCCCGCTCCAGCGCCGAGGCGATGCGGTCGGTGCGGGTGTCCTGCCAGACGATCGCGTTGAAGTAGGGACGCCCGGTGCGGCGGTTCCACACCAGCGTCGTCTCCCGCTGGTTGGTGATCCCGAAGGCGGCCAGGTCGGTGTGGCCGAGGTTCGCCTTGTTCAGCGTGCTCTGGATGACCGCGCGGGTGCGCTCCCAGATCTCGGTGGGGTTGTGCTCGACCCAGCCGGCCCGCGGCAGGATCTGCTCGTGCTCGAGCTGGTGGCGGGCGATCTCGTTGCCGCCGTGATCGAAGATCATGAACCGGGTGCTGGTCGTGCCCTGGTCGAGCGCTCCGACGAAGTCAGCCATGTGCGGATTCTCCAGTGGGAAGGGACGGACGGGTCGCTGCGCTCATGCCGGTTGCTCGTGGGGGGACGACCCCCCACACCCCCCGGATCGCTGCGCTCATGCCGCCTCGTACTCGGGCTCGGGCTTGGCGACGTCCGGCTCTGCGTCGTCGCCGGACGGCAGGAACCAGCCGATCAGCAGCTTGTACAGGCCGGCGCCGAGCACGCCGCCGATCAGCGGGGCGACGATCGGCACCCAGAAGTAGAGATCCCCGTTCTGGTCCTTCCAGGCGCCGCCGTAGCCGGTGATGAACGAGGCGAGCCGGGGCCCGAAGTCGCGCGCCGGGTTGATCGCGTACCCGGCGTCCGAGCCGAACGCCATCCCGATCGCCACCACCAGCAGCCCGATCAGGAACGGGCCGAGGTTGGCCAGCGGCGGCGCGTTGCGCACGTCGGTCAGCGCCTTGATCACGAACAGCAGGATGGCGGTGCCGATGACCTGGTCGCGGAACGCGCCCCAGGTGCCGACCGGCAGGCTCCCGTTGCCCGGCAGCGTGGAGAACACGCCCTGGGTCTTGATCGTGTGGCCGGGGTCGACCTTGGCCAGGATCTCGCTGTAGTTCCACCGGACGATCAGCGCCGCGATGAACGCCCCGGCGGTCTGCGCGGCGATGTAGGGCGCCACCTTCCGCCAGGAGAACTCCTTGAAGGCGGCCAGCGCGACCGTGACCGCCGGGTTGAGGTGGGCGCCGCTGATCCGCGCGGCGACGTAGACGCCGAGCGTGACGCCGAGGCCCCAGGCCCAGGCGATGCTGTCGTGGTCGCCGATGTTCGCCCCGGCGACCTGCGCGACGACGCCGACCCCGAACAGGATCAGGATCATCGTCCCGGCGAACTCGGCGGCGAGCTCACCGGCCAGCGGTGGGATTTTCCGGCGTTCCGCCATGTCTGTGCTCCTCGGCTGCGGGGGTGGACGCATAGCCCCATGAGGCTGGCCCCGAACGTAAGCCGGGGATGACCCGGAAACAACGGAAGACTGCCGACAATGTCGAACACTTTCCCCCATCGCCCGGCGCCGGTTACCCTCCCCCCTGTGCACCAGATCACAGAATCCGGGCAGTTCGGGACGGAAACGGCGGTGATGACGACGGCTGCCGACATTGTCGGCACCCTGGCCCGAGAACTAGCATCGGATTCATGCCCGGACCTGTGCAGTCGATCGAGCGGGCCGCCGCCATCCTGCGGCTGCTCGCCGCCAGTTCCGGCCGGCTCGGCGTCGGCGAGATCGCCAGCTCGCTCGGGCTCGCCCGCGGCACCGCGCACGGCATCCTGCGCACCCTGGAGCGGGTCGGCTTCGTCGAGCAGGACGGCGGCACCGGGAAGTACCAGCTCGGCGCCGCCCTGCTGCACCTCGGCACCAGCTACCTGGACGTCAACGAGCTGCGCTCCCGCGCGATCAACTGGGCCGACGCGCTGGCCTCGCGCAGCGGCGAGGCCGTCCGGATCGGCACCCTCCTCGACGGGAAGGTGCTGGTCGTCCACCACGTCTTCCGGCCCGACGACACCCTGCAGGCGCTGGACGTCGGGTCGCTGCTGCCGCTGCACGCGACCGCACTCGGCAAGGCGCTGCTCGCGCACGACGCCAACGCGGCGGCGTCGATCCGCGACACCGAGCTGGAATCCTACTGCCGCCGGACGATCACGGACCCGCGCCTGCTCGCACGGGCCGCCACCCGGGTCCGGGACAACGGCTGGGCGGCCGAGGTCGAGGAGCTGTCCATCGGCGAGGCCGGCATCGCCGCCCCGATCCGCGGGTACGGGGGACTCGTCGTCGGGGCCATCGGGATCTCCGGGGCGGTCGAGCGGATCTGCGACGCCGCCCGCGTCCCCGAGCCCCGGCTGGTGGCGTTCGTGCGGGACGCGGCCCGCGCCGTCTCCCGCGACCTCGGGGGCTCGCGATGGTGACGGCCGGGGGCCGCTGGTGAGGGGACGCGCGAGGGCGGCGGGCGGCCGGCGGAACCGCGGGACGGGGAAGGGGCACGGCGGGGGAGAGGGCGCAACGTGACCGAACGCTACGTGATGTCGATCGACCAGGGCACCACCTCGACCCGGTGCATCCTGTTCGACCACGGCGGCCGGCTGGTGTCGGTGGCGCAGCGCGAGCACCGGCAGCACTTCCCGCGGCCGGGCTGGGTCGAGCACGACCCGATGGAGATCTGGCGCAACCTGGAGCGGATCGCGCCGGAGGCGCTCGCCCAGGCGGGCGTGACCGCGAACCAGGTCGCGGCCGTCGGCATCGCCAACCAGCGCGAGACCACCGTGCTGTGGGACCGGCTCACCGGCGCGCCGATCGGCCGCGCCATCGTCTGGCAGGACATGCGGACCGGGTCCCTGGTCGACGAGCTGGGCCGCGCGCCCGGCGCCGCGATCGTCACCGAGCGCAGCGGGCTGCCGCTGGCCACCTACTTCTCCGCGCCGCGCGTCCGCTGGCTGCTCGACCACACGCCCGGCCTGCGCGAGCGCGCCGAGCGCGGCGAGGTGCTGTTCGGCACGATGGAGAGCTGGCTGATCTGGAACCTCAGCGGCGGCGTCGACGGCGGCGTGCACGTCACCGACGTCACCAACGCCAGCCGCACGCTGCTGATGGACCTGCACACGCTGTCCTGGGACGACGACCTGCTGGCGTTCTTCGGGGTGCCGCGGGCGATGCTGCCGGAGATCCGGTCGTCCACCGAGACCTACGGGACGGCCCGCAAGGTCATCCCCGGGGTGCGGGTCGGCGCCGCGCTCGGCGACCAGCAGGCCGCGCTGTTCGGCCAGACGTGCTTCGCGCCCGGCGAGACCAAGTGCACCTACGGGACGGGCGCGTTCCTGCTGATGAACACCGGGACCAAGCCGGTGCGGTCGGAGAACGGGCTGCTCACCACCGTCGGCTACAAGATCGGCGACGAGCCGGCCGTGTACGCGCTGGAGGGCTCGATCGCGATCACCGGCGCGCTCGTCCAGTGGTTCCGCGACGGCCTCGGCCTGATCACCACCGCCCCGGAGATCGAGACGCTCGCCCGCACCGTGAGCGACAACGGCGGCTGCTACATCGTGCCCGCGTTCTCCGGCCTGTTCGCCCCGCACTGGCGCAGCGAGGCCCGCGGCATCATCGTCGGCCTGACCTCCTACATCACCAAGGGCCACCTGGCGCGGGCGGTGCTGGAGGCGACCGGCTGGCAGACCCGCGAGGTCGTGGACGCGATGAACCGCGACTCCGGGCTCAGCCTCAGGGAGCTGAAGGCCGACGGCGGCATGACGTCGGACAACCTGCTCATGCAGATGGTCGCCGACATGCTGAACGTGCCGGTGGCGCGGCCGATGGTGGTCGAGACCGTCTCGCTCGGCGCCGCGTACGCCGCCGGGCTGGCCGTCGGCTACTGGGCGGGGCTGGAGGGGCTGCGGCGCAACTGGCATCGCGCGGCCCGCTGGGTCCCGGCGATGGAGGCGGGGCGCCGCGAGCACGAGTACGACAACTGGAGGCGCGCCGTGGAGCGCACCTTCGACTGGATCCGGGCGGGCGAGGAGCCCGACGAGGGGCTCTGACCCGGCCCGCGTCGCGTCATATCCGGTTCCGCCCGATCAGCTGCTTGACGATGACGTTGCGCTGGATCTCGTTGGTGCCCTCGCCGACGATCATCAGCGGGGCGTCCCGGAAGTAGCGCTCGACGTCGAACTCGGTGGAGTACCCCGCCGCGCCGTGGATCCGGACGGCGTTCAGCGCGATCCGCATCGCCGCCTCGGAGGCGTAGAGCTTGGCCATGCCCGCCTCCATGTCGCAGCGCTCGCCCGCGTCCAGCCGTTCGGCGGCGTCCAGGGTGAGCAGCCGCGCCGCGCGCAGCTCGGTGGCCATGTCGGCGAGGTAGTTGCCGACGGACTGGTGCTTCCAGATCGGCTTGCCGAACGCCTCGCGCTCCTGGGCGTAGCGGACGGAGTCGTCCAGGGCGGCCCGGGCGACGCCGAGCGCCCGCGCCGCGACCTGGATCCGGCCGACCTCCAGGCCGCGCATCATCTGCGCGAACCCGCGGCCCTCCTCGCCGCCGAGCACGGCGTCCAGCGGCGCCTCGTAGCCGTCGAACGACAGTTCGCAGCTCTCCACGCCCTTGTAGCCGAGCTTCGGCAGGTCGCGCGAGACCGCCAGGCCGGGGCCCTTCTCGACCAGCAGGACGCTGATGCCGCGGTGGCGGGGCTCGGCGTCCGGGTCGGTCTTGCACAGCAGCGCGATCAGGCCGGACGTCCGCGCGTTGGTGATCCACATCTTGGCGCCGTCGATCACGTACCGGTCGCCCTCGCGCCGCGCGGTGGTGCTCATCGACTGCAGGTCGGAGCCGCCGGACGGCTCGGTCAGCGCCATCGTGGCGCGCAGCTCGCCGGTCGCCATCCGGGGCAGGTACCGGCGCTTCTGCTCCTCGGTGCCGAAGACCGCGAGCAGGTGCGAGACGACCGTGTGCCCGCCGAACGCGCCCGCGAGCGACATCCAGCCGCGCGCCAGCTCCTCGGTGACCATCGCGTAGCAGGTCTTGGAGACCGACACCTCGCCGTACGGCTCGGGCACCGCGAGCCCGAAGACGCCCAGTTCCTTCATGCGGGCGACGAGGTGCTCGGGATACTCGTTCGCGTGCTCCAGGTCGCGGGCCGCCGGGCGGACCTCCTTGTCGACGAAGTCCGCGACGACCTCGACGACGGCCCGCTCCTCCTCGCTCAGCGTGAACACGGCTGCCGGTCTCCTCCCGCCCCTGGCGCTTTCGAACGCCTTTTCATATATTTGATTTGAAAGCGCCGGTTGTCAATATGACGGCGGCCGGACGAGCGATGAGCGGCGTGCGGGAGACGATGACAGAGGCACTTTCCGGTGGTCCGGCCCTCGGCAGGCGCCGCCAGCTGAGCGACGAGGTCGCCGCCTACGTCCGCGAGCTCATCATGTCGGGCCAGGTCGGGCATGGGGAGTTCCTGCGGCTGGAGCGGATCGCCGACGACCTCGGGATCAGCGTCACTCCGGTCCGCGAGGCGCTGCTGTCGCTGCGCGGCGAGGGCTTCGTCACGCTGGAGCCGCGCCGCGGGTTCATGCCGGCGCCGCTGTCGCGCCAGGACGTCCAGGACCTGTTCGAGGCGCAGGCGTACTTCGCCGGAGAGCTGGCCGCCCGCGCCGCCGGGAAGATCGCGCAGCCCGAGTTGGAGGCCCTCGCCCGGACCCAGGGGCTGCTGGAGCAGGCGTCCAAGGCCGGCGACGCCGACGGGATCGAGCGCGCGAACCACCAGTTCCACCGGGTGGTCAACCTGTGCGCCGGGTCGCCGAAGACGGCCTGGCTGCTGCAGCTCGTGGTGCGGTACGCGCCGGGCCGCTTCTACTCCAGCATCCAGGGCTGGCCCCAGGCGTCGGTGGACGACCACCAGCTGATCCTCACGGCGCTGCGCGCCGGGGACCCCGACGCCGCGCGCAACGCGATGCGCGCCCACATCAGGCATGCCGGCACGCTCCTCGTCATGCACCTGGAGGCCCAGGGGTTCTGGGCGGACCAGACCGGCTGAGCACGGATCCCCGACTCCGAGCATGTCCGGCAATATCGTATAAAAAATAGCCAGGAGGGATCGATGGGCCAGCAGGTCATCATCGCCGGACGGCCGCGGCGCGCGGCGCGAGCCTCGGCGGTGGGCGCGTGACCGGCGTCCGGCCGGACGACGTGGTCGCGGTGGCAGACCACGAGGCCACCCGCGTCCTGACGCTGAACCGTCCCGAGGCGCGCAACGCGATCGACATCCCGATGCGTCTGCGGCTCCTGGAGGAGTTGCGGCGCGCGGTCGACGACCGCGGCGTCCGCGCGATCGTGCTGACGGGCGCGGGCGGCACGTTCTCGGCAGGCGGTGACCTCCGGTCCATGGAGGGCGCCGGCCCTGACGGGGTCCGGGAGCGGCTGGCTCCGGTGCACCAGGCCGTCCGGCTCATCGCGACCTGCGGGACGCCCGTGATCGCGGCCGTCGAGGGCGCCGCCGCCGGGCTCGGGGTGTCGCTCGCCGCCGTCTGCGACCACGTGGTCGCCGCCGAGGACGCCCGGTTCGTCGCCGCATTCGGCAAGGTCGGGCTCGTCGCCGACGGCGGGCTGCTGTGGACGCTCCCGCAGCGCGTCGGGATGGGCCGCGCCAAGGAGATGCTCGTCTTCGGCCGGACCGTGCCCGCGCCCCGCGCCTGCGAGATCGGGCTCGCCGACTCGCTCGCCCCGCCCGGCGGGGCCCTGGACGCGGCGCTGGAGCTGGCCGGCGAGGCGGCGTCGCTGGCCCCGCTGTCGGTCGCCGCCGCCAAGCGGCTGCTGGCCCGCGCCGACCACAGCCTGAAGCGGATGCTGGAGGCCGAGCGGGAGGAGCAGGCCGCGCTGTTCGGCACCGCCGACTTCGCCGAGGGCCGCGCCGCGTTCGCCGGGCGCCGCCCGCCCCGCTTCGAGGGCCGCTGAGCCGCCCCCACACGTTCAGCGCAGGTGTCCGACTCGGGAGGAACGGAACATGAGCAGGCTGCAGCAGACCTACGGGCTGTCGGACGAGCAGCGGGAGATCGTCGCCACGGTGCGGGCGTTCGTCGACAAGGAGATCCTTCCGGTCGCCACGGAGCTGGAGCACGCCGACGAGTACCCGCAGGCCATCGTCGACGGGATGAAGGGCCTCGGCCTGTTCGGGCTGACGATCGGTGAGGAGCACGGCGGGCTCGGCGAGTCGCTGCTGACCTACGCGCTGGCGGTGGAGGAGCTGTCGCGCGGCTGGATGAGCGTGTCCGGCATCGTCAACACCCACTTCATCGTCGCCTGGATGATCGCCCATCACGGCACGCCGGAGCAGAAGGCGCACTACCTGCCGAAGATGGCGACCGGGGAGATCCGCGGCGCGTTCTCGATGTCGGAGCCGGGCTGCGGCTCGGACGTGTCGGCGATCAAGACCCGCGCCGTCCCCGACGGCGACGACCACGTGATCGACGGCCAGAAGATGTGGCTGACCAACGGCGGCTCCGCCAACCTCGTCGCCACGCTCGTCAAGACCGACCCGGACGCGGGCCACCGCGGCATGACGACGTTCCTGGTCGACAAGACGCCCGGGTTCGGAGAGGTCGCGCCCGGCCTGACCGTCCCCGGCAAGATCGAGAAGATGGGGTACAAGGGCGTCGACACCACCGAACTGGTCTTCGACTCCTACCGGATCCCGTCCGCGCAGATCCTCGGCGGGACGCCGGGGCGCGGCTTCTACCAGATGATGGACGGCGTCGAGGTCGGCCGCGTCAACGTCGCCGCCCGCGGCTGCGGCGTCGCCCGCCGCGCCTACGAGCTGGCCCTCGGCTACGCGCGGCAGCGCGAGACGTTCGGCAAGCCGATCGCCGAGCACCAGGCCGTCATGTTCCGGCTCGCCGAGATGGCGACGAAGGTCGAGGCCGCCCACCAGATGATGGTGATGGCGGCGCGCCGCAAGGACTCCGGCGAGCGCAACGACCTGGAGGCCGGCATGGCCAAGTACCTCGCCAGCGAGTACTGCAAGGAGGTCGTGGAGGACGCGTTCCGCATCCACGGCGGCTACGCCTACTCCAAGGAGTACGAGATCGAGCGCCTCTACCGGGAGGCGCCGATGCTGCTGATCGGCGAGGGCACCGCCGACATCCAGAAGATGATCATCGGCCGCCGGCTGCTGGAGGGCTGATCCCTTGCTCCCCCTCGAAGGCATCACCGTCGTCGCGCTGGAGCAGGCGGTCGCGGCGCCGTTCGCCACCCGGCAGCTCGCCGACCTCGGCGCCCGCGTCATCAAGGTCGAGCGCGTGGACGGCGGCGACTTCGCCCGCGCCTACGACGCCAACGTCCGCGGCGGCCTCGGCACCCACTTCGCGTGGCTGAACCGGTCGAAGGAGTCGGTCGCGCTCGATCTCAAGCAGGACGAGGGCCGCGCGATCCTCACCGAGCTGATCGCGGGCGCCGACGTGTTCCTGCAGAACCTCGCGCCAGGCGCCGCCGCCCGCCTCGGCTTCGGCGCGGACGAGCTGCGCGCCCGCGACCCGCGGCTGATCGTCATCGACATGTCCGGGTACGGGACGCGCGGCCCGTACCGCGACAAGCGCGCCTACGACATGCTCGTCCAGGCCGAGGCCGGGCTGATCTCGGTCACCGGCACCCCGGAGACGCCGGTGAAGGCGGGCTCCCCGCTGGCCGACATCGCCGCCGGGATGTACGCCTTCTCCGGGACGCTCGCGGCGCTCGTCCGGCGCGGCACCACCGGCGAGGGCGCGGCGATCGAGGTCACGATGTTCGACGCGATCGCCGAGTGGATGGGCCAGGCGATGTACACGACGCTCTACACGGGCGCGGTGCCGCCGCGCACCCGGCTGAGCCATCCGGTGATCTCCCCGTACGACGCCTACCCCACGGCCGACGGGGTCGACGTCGTCATCGGCGTGCAGAACGACCGCGGCTGGGCGGCGCTGGCGAAGGGCGTCCTGGACCGTCCCGACCTGGTCACCGACCCGGAGTACGCCACGAACCAGGCGCGGGTCCGCAACCGGGAGAAGGTGGACGCGATCGTCTCCGGCGTCACGTCGGCGATGGGCCGCGGCGAGCTGCTGCGGCGGCTGGACGAGGCGGGCGTGGCGAACGCGTCGCTGAACGACGGGCACGGGCTGATCGCGCACCCGCAGCTCGCCGAGCGCGACCGCTGGCGGGAGGTCGGGTCGCCGGTCGGGACGATCCGCGCCGTCCGCCCGCCGATCACCTTCGCCGACGCCGAGGCGCGGATGGACCCGGTCCCGTCGCTCGGCGAGCACACCGGGGCCGTCCTGCGCGAGCTCGGACGCGACGACGCGGCCATCGAGCGGCTGCACGCGTCCGGGACCGTGCTGCTGCACGCGCCGGCACCGCCGGCCACGTGAGCGGTGCCTCCCGGAGCGCCGCCCCGGCGATCATTGCCTGGCCACCGGATATCGTGGCGCCATGGCCAGTACGACCCCCGCCTCCGCCCCTGACCGCCGCCGCGAGGAGATGCGCGACTTCCTGCGCACCCGCCGCGCCCGGCTGACGCCCGCCGACGTCGGCATGCCCGACGCGGGCCGGCGCCGGACCCCCGGCCTGCGCCGCGAGGAGGTCGCGGTGCTCGCGGGCGTCGGGGTGTCCTGGTACACGTGGCTGGAGCAGGGCCGCGACATCAAGGTGTCCGGGGACGTGCTGGACGCCATCGCCCGGGCGCTGCGGCTGGACGCCGCCGAACGCGAGCACCTCTACCTGCTGGCCGGGCTGAACCCGCCGCAGCGTGAGTGCGGACCGGCCGCGCCGATCACCCCGGAGCTGCAGCGGGTGCTGGACGCGTGGTCGCCGCGGCCCGCCTACGTCCGCGACCGGCACTGGAACTTCGTCGCGATCAACGACGCGGCGCGCGCGGTGTTCGGGTTCGGCGACACCGACCACAACTGCCTGGTGTCGTTCTTCACCAACGCCCGGTACCGGGAGATGCACATGGAATGGGCGGCGGCCGCGCCGGACGTCGTCGCCCGCTTTCGCGCGGACGCCGCCCGCTATCCCGACGACCCCGAGTTCGGCCGGATCGCGGAGGACATGATCGCGGCCAGCCCGGAGTTCGCCGAGCTGTGGCCCCGGCACGAGGTCAGCGCGGCCATCCAGGCGGTGAAGGGCGTCCGGCACCCCGAGGCCGGCGAGATGATCTTCGAGGGGACGCTGCTGCCGCTGGCCGACCGTCCCGGCACCAACCTCGTCCTGCAGAACCCGCGCCCCGGCACCGGCACCCTGGAGCGCCTGGAGAGGCTGATGTCGCGCCGCGGGCTCGCCGCCGCGAGCTGACGCCCGCCAGGGTGGTGGTGGCACACCCAGGATGAACGGAGTCTGTCTGCTCTCCGTTCCGTCCGGCACGATCGTTCTCGAACGAACCGGACGAAGGGGAGAGCGACGATGAGGAAGCGCGAATTCGCGGGCACGCAGGTGGGTGCCGTCGGCCTGGGCTGCATGGGGATGAGCTGGGCCTACACCGAGTCCGAGCGGGACGACGACGCGTCGGTGGCGCTGATCCGCGAGGCGCTCGACATGGGCGTCACGTTCCTGGACACCGCGCAGCCCTACGGCGACGGCCACAACGAGACGCTCGTCGGGCGGGCCCTCGCCGGCCGCCGCGACGAGGCGGTGCTCGCCACCAAGACGGGCCTGGTCGTGGAGTCCCTGGCCACCCGGAAGATCGTCCGGAACGGCCGGCCGGAGCACGTCAAGGCCTCCGCCGAGGACAGCCTCCGCCGCCTCGGCACCGACGTGATCGACCTGTACTACCTGCACCGCATCGACCCGGACGTGCCGCTGGCCGACACCTGGGGCGCGATGGCGGAGCTGGTCGCCGAGGGCAAGGTGCGCCGGCTCGGCCTGTCGGAGGTGAGCGTCGCGCAGGCGGCCGAGGCCCACGCGGTCCACCCGGTCGCAGCGGTCCAGTCGGAGCTGTCGCTGTGGACACGCGACGCGCTGGGGCAGACGGACGCGGACGCCTCCGGTGACGGCGTCGGCCCCGACCGGGGCGTCGGCGGCGCCGCAGCGGCCGGCGACGTGGTCGGATGGTGCGCCGCCAACGGTGCCGCGTTCGTGCCGTTCTCGCCGCTCGGCCGCGGCTTCCTCACCGGGACCGTCACCGCCGCCGACTTCGAGGGCGGCGACTTCCGGGGCGCCAACCCGCGCTTCCAGGAGGAGGCGCTGAAGGCCAACCTGCGCATCGTCGACGTCGTCAAGGCGGTCGCCGAGCGGCACGGCGCCACCCCGGCGCAGGTCGCGATCGCCTGGACGCTGGCGCAGGGCGAGCACGTCATCCCGATTCCCGGCACGAAGAAGCAGCGGTACCTGCGCGACAACGCCGCCGCCGCGGACCTGGACCTCACCGAGACCGACCTGGCCGAGCTGGACGCCGTCCCCGCCGCCGTAGGAGGGCGTTACTGATGAAGGCCGTCACCATTCCCGAGTTCGGCGAGGCCGGCGTACTGCGCGTGGACGAGGTCAAGGTCCCCGAGCCGGGGCCGGGCGAGGTGTCGATCGACGTCGCCTACGCGGGCGCCAACTTCGCCGAGGTGCTGTACCGGCGAGGTGTCGTGGACGTGCCGCTGCCGTTCGTCCCCGGCATCGAGGTGTCCGGGCACGTCCGCGCGGTCGGCCCCGAAGTTGAGGGGCTTCGGCCCGGCCAGCCCGTCGCCGCGCTGACGATCGTGGACAGCGGCGGGTACGCCGAGGTCGCCGTCACCTCCGCCGACCTGGTCGCGCCGCTGGACGGCCTCGACCTGGGCCTGGACGTCGCGGCCGCCGTACCGTCCAACAGCACGACCGCGTTCCTCGTCCTGGACCGGGCGGCGCGCATCGAGCCGGGCGAGACGGTGCTGGTGCACGCCGCCGCCGGGGGCGTGGGCAGTCAGCTCGGCCAGGCGGCCCGGCAGCTCGGCGCGGGCCGCGTGGTCGGCACCGTCGGCGGTCCGGCGAAGATCGAGACCGCGCGCGGCTTCGGCTACGACGACGTCGTGCTCCGCGACGAGCTGCCGGGCCGGGTCGCCGAACTCACCGGCGGGCGCGGCTTCGACATCGTGGTGGACATGGTCGGCGGCCCCGCGCGCCGCGCCAGCCTCGACGCCCTCGCCCCGATGGGCCGGATGGTCGTTATGGGCAACGCGTCCGGCGCGGACGACGTGGGCGTGTCGGCGAACGAGCTGTGGTTCACCAACAAGTCCGTGTCGGGATTCAACCTCGCCGCGTTCTCGGGCGCGTTCCCGGCCGACGCGGGCCGGGCGCTGCGCCGCGCCGTCGCCGCCGCGGCCTCTGGCGACCTGCGGCTGCGGGTGGAGGAACTGCCCCTGGAGCATGCCGCCGAGGCGCACCGGCGCATCGAGTCCGGCGCCACCACCGGCAAACTCGTCCTCGCGGTCCGCGGCTGACGCTCACACCGCGGTGACCAGCCAAGCGGTGCCCCGCAACCGGACGCCGCCGGGCGTCTCGAACGGGCGGGCCGCGTCGGTCAGGGCGGCCCGCGCGCGTACCGCGCCGGCTTCGTCCAAGTCGCCGCCGAAGGCGCCCCAGGCGAGGACGAACGAGGCGGCCGCCTCCGCGTCCGGCCCGAGGACGATGGACGTCTCGACCGGTGCGGTGCGGACCTCGGCGAACCCGGCCGCGCCGAGGACGGCGGCGATCCGGTCGGGGCGGGACAGGGAGTGCACGTCGGCAGGGGGCGCGCCCGCCGGCGCCGGAGGCATGGCGGCGGCGACGATGCCGGGCAGGTCGTTGCCGTCGGGCGGGCCTACGGTCGTGAACACCAGCCGTCCCTCGGCCTTCAGGGCCCGGCGGACGTTGCCGAAGGCGGCCACGGGGTCGCGGAAGAACATCATGCCGAACCGGCTGATCGCGACGTCGAACTCGCCGCGGGGGAAGGGATGCGTCTGCGCGTCGCCCGCCTCGAACGCGACGTTGCCCAGGCCCTCGTCGTCCGCGAACGCACGGGCCTGGGCAAGCAGGGGCTCCACGATGTCGTTGCCGAGGACGCTCCCGCGCGCGGCGAGCCGTGCGGCGCGGCGCGAGGTCGCGCCGTAGCCGCAGCCGATGTCGAGCACGCGGCCTGCGGGCGGGATGGCGGCGGCGGCGAAGAGGGCAGCGTCGTACCCGCCGCTGACCACCTCGTAGCGGGCGGCGTCGGCGGGGCGGTCGGAGGGTTCCATGGTCATGCCTTCCGTGTCGGGGCGGGCGCCTCGGCCGCCAGGGCGAGCAGTTCGTCGACCGACCACTGGTCGTAGGCGTGCTCGCCGTACTTCGCCGCGAGCAGGTGTCCGTCCGCGCCGATCAGGAAGTCGCCGGGCAGGCCGAGCCGGCCGCCCGCCGGGCTGGACGAGGGCAGGTGCTCGCGGCCCCGGATCGTCTGCCACGTCCCGCTGGCCACCGCCCACAGCAGCGGGCCCCACACGCGGGGGTCGAGCAGGGAACGGCGCGCGGACCCGACGCCGAACTCGGCGTACAGCCTCTTCGCCGGGTCGCCGACGACGGGGAACGGCAGGCCGTCGATGTGCTTGCGCAGCTCCTCGGCGGGCGAGTGGAACACCACGATCTCGCGGATCCCCGCGGCCTCGACCTCGCCGTGCCGGACGACGAACGAGCGCAGGTGCAGGTTGCAGATCGGGCAGCCCGCGAACCGGCGGAACTGCAGGTGGACGAGGTGGGCGGGATCGGGCACGGGGACCGGCGGGCCGCCGACCGGGGTCAGCTCGCGGGCCGGGACGTCGGATCCTGGGGCCAGGCGCATGCGTCGCTCCTTTTAAGCGTATGGCGTACACCTACGATCGTAGGCGTATGCCGTACGCTGTCAAGTGCCATGCCACGTCCCCGCTCTCTCACCCAGGATCAGGTCGCCGCCGCGGCGCTCGCCGTCATCGACCGGGACGGCCTCGCCGGGCTGTCCATGCGCGCCGTCGCCAAGGAGCTCAAGCTGAGCACCATGGCGCTGTACCGGTACGTCCGCGACCGGGAAGAACTCGAAGGCCTCGTCGTCGACCTGGTGTACACGGAGGTCGACCCCTCGCCGCCGTCCGGCGGGCCGTGGGACGCCAAGATCGAGACGATGGCGCTGCGGCTGCGCGACGCGTTCGGCGCGCACGCGGCGATCATGCCGCTGACGCTCACCCACCGGCACGACTCGCGGGGGTCGCTGTGCTGGGGGGAGACCGTCGCCGGCATCCTCGCGGACGCCGGCATCACCGGGCCCCGGGCGGCCGTCGCGCTGCGGGCGGTGATCGCCTACATCATCGGCGCGATCCAGCTGGAGCACCTGGGCCCGCTGGAGGGGGAGGGGACCGTCGCCATCGCCGCCCTGCCCGCCGACGAGTTCCCCAACATGGCCGAGACCGCGCGGCACGCCCGCCACATCGGCCCCGACGAGGAGTTCCGCGGGGGACTGGCGGCCGTGCTGCGCGGCCTCGGAGGGAGCGGCGCGGGCTAGCGCACCAGAAGCGACCGCTGCGCGGTGATGGCGCCCACGGCCTGCTCGACGATCCCGTCGATCAGCTGCGCGCAGCTCGGCAGGTCGTCGATGACGCCGACGACCTGGCCCGACGCCATCACGCCGAGATCGGGGCGGCCGTCCACCATCGCCGCCTTCAGCAGCATCGGGGTGTTGGCCGCCATGAGGACCTGCGACCAGGACAGGTCCTTGCCGTGCTTCATCGCCTTCCCGTCGGCGAGCATCGCGCGCCACGACATACCGGACAGCTTCTTGAACCGGGCGCCGTTGCGCAGCGCCCGGACCAGCCCGCTGACCCGGCCGGACGACTCCAGCTCGTTCACCAGCTCGCTGCGCAGCACCCGGTGCGGCATCCCGTCGACCTGGCGCGTGACGATCGTCTCGCCGGTCTTGAGGTACACCTGCTTGACCGCGTCCGGGACCGAGCTGTCGGAGGTCAGCAGGAAGCGGGTGCCCATCGCCACGCCCGCCGCCCCGTAGGACAGCGCGGCGGCCAGGCCGCGCCCGTCGAAGAAGCCGCCGGCCGCGATCACCGGAATGTCGACCGCGTCCACGACCTGCGGGAGCAGCAGCGTGGTGGCGACGGCGCCGGTGTGCCCGCCGCCCTCGCCGCCCTGCACCAGCACGGCGTCCGCGCCCCAGCCCGCGACCTTCTCCGCGTGGCGCCGCGCGCCGACCGACGGGATCACGACGAGGCCCGCGTCCTTGAGCTTGGCGATCAGCTCCTTCTTCGGCGCCAGCGCGAAGGAGGCGACCTTGACGCCCTCCTTGATCAGCAGGTCGATGCGGTCGCCCGCGTCCCCGGCGTCAGCCCGCAGGTTGACGCCGAACGGCGCGTCCGTGCGGTCCTTGACCTCGTGGATCGCGTCCGCGAGCTGGTCCAGCGTCATCGTGGCCGAGGCCAGGATCCCGAGGCCGCCCGCGTTCGCCACGGCGGTGACCAGGCGCGGGCCGGCGACCCAGCCCATGCCCGTCTGGACGACCGGATGCCGCACGCCCGCCAGGCGGGTCAGCGCGGTGTCGAGCTGCTGCTCCATCAGGCCGGGACCTCTCGCTCGCGCAGGCCCTTCGGGTCGAGCACCTCGCGCATCACCCGAAGCTCCTCCGCGTCGGGAAGGCGCGTCTGCGGCACCTCGTCCGGGACGACCAGCTCGAACCCGGTGGCGGCCACGACGTCGTCGACCGTCACACCGGGGTGCACCGAGCGCAGCCGCATCCGGTGGTCGGGGGTGTCGAAGTCCAGCACCGCCAGGTTGCTGACCACGGCGCGGATCTCGTGCGCGCCCCGGTCCCAGCCGACGCCGCTGACGAAGTCGACCTTGCCGGTGAACACCCGCGTCGAGTGCTTCGGCACCCAGTAGCTCGTCGGGTTCAGCAGCGTGTTGCCCGGCCCGCCGCGCGACCCGAGCAGCTGCCGCGACGGCCGCTCCCAGTCGCCGATGCACGAGATGTTGGTGTTGCCGTACCGGTCGATCTGCGAAGGCCCCATGACCACGTGCCGCCGCGCGTTCAGCACCAGCCACAGGTGGTCGCGGAACGGCAGCCAGCCCTCCGCCGCGTCGGCGGTGCGGCCCAGCGGGACGGGCTCGGCGCTCAGCGTCGGCCCGCCGTCGGTCGTCAGCAGGTCCGGCTCGAACGTGGCCCGTGCCAGCCGGGAGCCCAGCATCGGCACGAACCCGGCCACCGCCGCCGCGACGATCTCGCCGTCGCCCCGGAACAGCTCCGCGCAGGCGACCGCGCAGACCTCGGCCCTCGTCACATCGCTCATCGAGCCTCCTCCTGCCAGGTCCGGACGGCGTCCTGGTACGCGGTCTCGTCGCCGGACAGGAACCGGTCGCGGAACGCCGCCCACGCGTCCGGGTCGGCCGCCGACTTCGCGTACAGCTTCTGGAACGCCTCGTCGCGCCGGTGGTCGGGCTCGCAGTCGGTAAAGTGCGCCCCGTTCGGTGTCTCCACCACGCCCGCCACCTGCGTCCGGCTGATCAGCATCGACTGCGGCGGGCCCTCCTTGGCGAAGTCGGCGGTGTCCACCAGCCGCTCGCAGGAGATGTACGTCCGGTCCGCGGCCTTGGCGAACAGGTCGTCCATGTACGGGTCGGCGCCGAGGTACTGCGCGTTGCCGCGCGCGTCCGCCCGGTTCATATGGATCAGGGCCGCGTCCATCGTCAGGGCCGGGACGGCGACGAGCTCCTGGCCGTCCTCGTACGGCGACCGGATCGTCTTCAGCTCCGGGTTGACGCGCATGATGTCCGAGCCGAGCCCGACGGGCGTGGGCAGGAACGGCAGCCGGTGCGCCGCCGCGTACAGCCCGAACATGAACATGCCCTCGTCGTACTCGGTCAGCTCGATCGACCCGGACTGGCGCGCCTGCCGGAAGTGCGGCTCCAGCGGGATCGAGTCCATGGTCACGAACGCGGTGACCAGCCGGCGGACCTTGCCGGCCGCGCACAGCAGCCCGACGTCCGGCCCGCCGTAGGTCACGACGGTCAGGTCGGTGACGTCGGAGCGGCACAGCGCCCGGACGAGGGCCATCGGCTTGCGCCGCGAGCCCCAGCCGCCGATCCCGACCGTCATGCCGCTCTCCAGCGACCCGACGATCTCCTCGATGGACAGAACCTTGCTCACTCGGCCCCCTTCGCGACGAAGGCGTCGCGGTGCTCGTCGCCCGCGCCCATGAGGTTCAGCTCGAAGGTGAATCCCTGCTCGTAGCGGTAGCTGCGGCGGACGTCGATCGGGTCGATGCCGTTCAGCGACTCCTTGGCGCGGCGGATCACGTACTTGTCCTTCGCCGCGATGTTCCCGGCGACCTCCAGCGCCTTGGCGCGCAGCTCGTCCTTCGGGACGACCTCCAGCACCGAGCCGTGGTGGTGCAGCTCGGCGGCGGTGACGTTGCGGCACGTGTAGACCATCGCGCGCATCAGATGCTGCGGGACGAGCCGCGCCAGGTGCGTCGCGGCGCCGAGCGCGCCCCGGTCGACCTCGGGCAGCCCGAAGAAGGCGTCGTCGGACGCCACGACGACGTCGGCGTTGCCCGCCAGGCCGATCCCGCCGCCCAGGCAGAAGCCGTGCACCGCGGCGACGACCGGCACCTCGCACTCGTAGACGGCGGCGAACGCCGCGAAGCAGCCCCGGTTCGCCCCCACCAGCGCGGTGTGGCCCTCGCTGCGCTGCATCTCCTTGATGTCGACGCCCGCGTTGAAGCCCCGGCCCTCGGCCCGGAGCACGACGGCGCCGACCTGCGGGTCGCGGCCGGCCGCGAGCACCGCGTCGGCCAGTTCGAACCAGCCCGCGACGGTCAGTGCGTTGACCGGCGGCGCGTCCACGACGATCTCGGCGACCCCGTCCAGGGTCGTGGTGGAGACTCCCATGCGCTACCTTTCCACCAAACATTTGTTAGAACAGACCGTAGCAGAGGGGCTCGGAGGAGGCGGGATGTCACTGACGCTGGACCTGGCGGGGAGGACCGTCGTGGTCACCGGGGGCGTGCGCGGTGTCGGCGCGGGGATCAGCCGCGCCTTCCTGGAGGCGGGCGCCGACGTGATCGCGGTGGCCCGGCACGAGCCGGACGCCCTGCCGGAGGGCGGCGGACGCACGGCCTCGTTCGCCCAGCTGGACGTGCGCGACGGCGACGCCGTGGAGGCGTTCGCCGCCGGCCTCGACCGGGTGGACGTGCTGGTCAACAACGCCGGTGGCGGGCCGTTCCTGCCGCTCACCGAGGGTCCGCTGCGCACCCATCTCAAAATCCTGGAACTGAACCTGACCGGGCCTCTGATCATGGCGCGGGCGCTGCGCCCGCTGATGCCGGACGGCGGCTCGGTGATCAACATCGGCAGCGTCAGCGGGGTCCGGCCGTCGCCCGGCACCGCCGCCTACGGCGCCGCCAAGGCCGGGCTGCACAGCCTCACCCGGTCGCTCGCCGTCGAGTGGGCGCCGCACGTGCGGGTCAACACGCTGATCCTCGGCATGATCCGCACCGAGCTGGCCCACCTGCACTACGGCGACGAGGCGGGCGTCGAGGCCGTCGCGAGGACCGTCCCGATGGACCGCCTCGGCCGCCCCGACGAGGTCGGCGCCGCCTGCGTCTACCTCGCCTCGGACCTGGCGTCCTACGTCACCGGGTCGGAGATGCTGATGCACGGCGGGGGAGAGCGCCCCGCGTTCCTGGACGCCGCCACCGCGAACAAGGAGGAGTCGCGATGATCTGCAAGGACCGCGTGGTCGCCGTCACCGGCGCCGGGCGAGGGCTCGGCCGCGCGCACGCGCTGGAGTTCGCCCGCCAGGGCGCCCTGGTCGTGGTGAACGACCTGGGCGTGGCCCGCGACGGCACCGGCGACGCCTCCGGCGGCCCCGCCCAGGACGTCGTCAAGGAGATCGAGGCGCTCGGCGGGCGCGCCGTCGCCAACACCGACGACATCGCCACCGACGCGGGCGCCGCCGCGCTCGTCGCCACCGCCGTCGAGGCCTTCGGCCGCCTGGACACCCTCGTCAACAACGCCGGGTTCCTGCGTGACCGGATGCTGATCAACCTGTCCGAGGACGAGTGGGACGCGGTGATGCGCGTCCACCTCACGGGGCACTTCCTGCCGCTCAAGCACGCCGGGCAGTACTGGCGCGCCGAGAGCAAGGCCGGCCGCCCGGTGGACGCCCGTGTGATCAACACCTCGTCCGGCGCCGGCCTGCTCGGCAGTGTCGGCCAGGGCAACTACTCGGCGGCCAAGGCCGGCATCGTCGGGCTCACCCTCGTGGCGTCCGCCGAACTCGGCCGGTACGGGGTGAACGTCAACGCGATCGCGCCCGCCGCCCGCACCCGGATGACCGAGGAGGTCTTCGCGCAGACGATGGCCGCGCCCGCCGAGGGCGAGTTCGACGCGATGGCGCCGGAGAACGTCTCGCCGCTGGTGGTCTGGCTCGGCTCCGCCCAGTCCAAGGACATCACCGGCCGGGTGTTCGAGGCCGAGGGCGGCAAGATCTGCGTGATGGACGCCTTCCGGCACGGCCCCACCGCCGACAAGGGCGCCCGCTGGGACCCGGCCGAGGTCGGCGAGGTCGTCACCGGCCTCCTCGCCGAGGCCCCCGCCCCCGAACCGGTGTACGGCGCGGGCTGACCCGCCCCTTCGCCCCCGCCCGCACCCGGCGCACCGCCGGGTGCGGCCGGTTCCGGACGCGAACCCGGTGAACCCGTCCTGACCTGCCACCATTCCGGTTAACGGCGGGGGACGGGAGACGGTCGTGTCACCGAACCGGCATGAGGCGAACACGCGTCGTAGTGACCAGGGGACTTCCCCGGACGACGCGAAAGGCAGGGGGTGCCGCCATGGCTCCTGAGGGTCCGCCGCCAGGGGACGCGCCGCGCCGCGGCCCCGCCCACGAGATGACCGGCGCGTTCCTCGCCGGCCCTGGCGCTCGTCCCCGGGCCGTGCCGGCTCCGGCGGTCGCATCGCCGCGGCGGCGACGGATCGGCGCGCACCGGAGCCGTATCGCCGCGGGGGCGGCCGCGGCCGTTGCGGCGGGCGCCCTCCTCGGCCTGGCCGCCAAGTCCGGGGGACCGGCGTCCGTGCTGCGCCCGGCCGGCCGATTCCTCGACTTCTACTGCGGGGTCTTCGCGCTGGTCGCGCTGTCATTGACGGTCATGATCGGGCTGCTGGCCACCGACCGCGCCCTCCTCGCCTCCCGGCACCGGCTGCGGGCCCAGGCGGTGCACCGGGCCACCGCGTTCCTCGCCGTGGCGATGCTGGCCGTCCACATCGCCTCGCAGCTCGCCCAGCACCGGGTCGGGATCGCCCAGGCGGTCCTGCCGCTGCCCGGCCGGCACGCCGCCGACTACGGCCTCGGCGTGATCGCCCTCTACCTGCTGCTCCTCGCCGTGGCCGGCGGCATCGCGCGCGGCCGTTTCGCCGGCACGAAGCATCCGTGGGCATGGCGGGCCACACATCTCACCGCGTACGCGGCATGGCCGCTCGGGATCTGGCACGGCCTGACCTCCGGCCGCGCCCCTGCCGTGTGGGTGACGGCGGGCTACCTGCTGTGCGTCGCCGGAGTCGCCCTCGCGCTCGCCGCCCGTCCCGTCCTGCGGCCCCGGGAGAGGAGGACGCCGTGACCGCGCTCGCCGTCCGGCACGTCGGCCCGCCGCGCCTCACCAAGGGGCTCGCGGACGGCGGACGCCTCGGCTGGGACGCCCACCGCGCCCTGCATCCGGACCCGCGCCCCCTCACCACCGACCAGCTCGTCGCGCTGTGCGAGGAGGGGCGGCTGCACGGGCGCGGCGGCGCCGCGTTCCCGTTCGCGCGCAAGGTGCGGGCGACCGCCGACAGCGCCGTCCGGCGCGGCAAGCGGACGATCGTGGTCGTCAACGGCACCGAGGGCGAGCCCGGCAGCGCCAAGGACAAGGCGCTGCTGCGCGGCGCGCCGCACCTGATTCTGGACGGCGCCGCCCTCGCCGCCACCGCGCTCGGCTCGCTGGAGATCATCGTCGCCGTCACCGACGACGAGGCCGCCGCGTCGGTGCGGGACGCGATCGCCGAACGCGACCTCGGCGGCCGGGCCCGCGTCGCGCTGCTGCCGGAGCGGTTCGTCACCGGCGAGAGCGGCGCGCTGGTCCGCGGCATCAACGGCAAGCGCCCGATCCCGCCCGGCCGCAAGGGCCGCGCCTCGACCCGCGGCGTGGACGGCCTGCCCACCCTGCTGTCCAACGCCGAGACCTACGCCCAGCTCGCCGTCCTCGCCGGGCTCGGCCCGGACGGGTACCGGAGAATCGGGACGCCCGACGAGCCCGGCACCGTGCTGCTGACGGTGACCGGCTCGGCGCGCTTCCCGGCCGTGATCGAGACGCCCGCCGGGGCGCCGCTCGCCCACCTGCTCGACCTGTGCGGCGCGCGGGCCGGCGAGGGGGTGCTGGTCGGCGGCTACCACGGCGCCTGGCTGAAGGGCGAGGTCGCGACCCGCACCGCGGTGTCGCGCGCCGGCCTCGCGGCGGCGGGCGGCGCGCTCGGCGCCGGGATCGTCATGCCGATCGGCCGCGGCACCTGCCCGCTCGGCGAATGCGCGCGCGTCGCCGGATACCTGGCCGCCGAGTCGGCCGGGCAGTGCGGGCCCTGCCGGCTAGGGCTGCCCGATATCGCCGGCGCGCTCGCCGCCGTCGCCGGCGGCCGGGGCGTCGCGTCCGCCGCCGAAGCCGTCCGCCGCGCCGTCCGGATGGTCGACGGCCGCGGCGCGTGCGCCCACCCCGACGGCACCGGCCGGTTCGTGCTCTCCGCGCTGGAGGTCTTCGCCGGCGACATCGCCCGGCACGCCTCGGACGGCGGCTGCGGGCGCCGCGTCCTCGGCGTGCTGCTCGTCGCGGCCCTCGCGGCCGAGCTGCGGCTGGAGGTCGACTGGAGCCGCTGCGACGGCCACGGCCTGTGCGCCGACGTGCTGCGCGGCACCGTCCGGATGGACGAGTACAACTACCCGGTGATCCCCGCCGGGCCCATCCCGGCGCGGCTGGAGGCCGACGCGCGGCGCGCCGTCGCGATCTGCCCCGGCCTCGCCCTGCGCCTCGTCCCGCGGACGCCCCACGAGAAGGCCGGGCGGGCCTCTTAGCGGCGCAGGAATGCCGGGCGGGGCGGCGGGCGTTGTAACCGCCGGAAAATGGATCGCCCGGCGCGGGCCGATCCGGCTACGGTGCGAAGGTTTGAGGGGTGAGCGGGGCCTGCGGGCCTGGAACCCTATCCTTGTCGATGGTTATGAGGACGTCTGTGAGATCGCCGCTCGCCGAGCTGCGCGCGCGCCTGCCCGAGCTGACGCTGCGGGACCAGCACCGGATCCGCCGCCGCATCGACGGCGCGCAGAAGATGCGGGACGCGGCGCGCCGCGCGAAGGTCGCCGAGGAGATCACCGCCGACATCGAGGCCGCCGGACGGCGGGTCGAGCGGCGGCGCCGCGCCGTGCCCGCGATCACCTATCCGGAGCAGCTGCCGGTCTCCCAGAAGAAGGACGACATCCTCGCGGCGGTCCGCGACCACCAGGTCGTGATCGTCGCGGGCGAGACCGGGTCCGGCAAGACCACCCAGATCCCGAAGATCTGCCTGGAGCTCGGCCGGGGCGTGCTCGGCTCGATCGGGCACACCCAGCCGCGCCGGCTGGCGGCCCGCACCGTCGCCGACCGGATCGCCGAGGAGCTCGGCACCGAACTCGGCGAGACCGTCGGCTACAAGGTCCGCTTCACCGACAAGTCGAGCGACGACACGCTCGTGAAGCTGATGACAGACGGCATCCTGCTCGCCGAGATCCAGACCGACCGGCTGCTGCGCCAGTACGACACGCTGATCATCGACGAGGCGCACGAGCGCAGCCTGAACATCGACTTCCTGCTCGGCTACATCCGGGAGATCCTGCCGCGCCGGCCCGACCTCAAGGTGATCATCACCTCGGCGACGATCGACCCCGAGCGGTTCTCCCGGCACTTCGGCGACGCCCCGATCGTGGAGGTGTCCGGCCGCACGTACCCCGTGGAGGTGCGGTACCGGCCCGTCACCGACCCCGACGACCCGTCCGCCGACCCCGACCGCGACCAGATCCAGGCGATCATCGAAGCCGTGGACGAGCTGGGCCGCGAGGCCCCCGGCGACGTGCTGGTCTTCCTCAGCGGCGAGCGGGAGATCCGCGACACCGCCGACGCCCTCACCAAGCACTTCGTCCGGCAGCGGGGCACCACGGAGGTGCTGCCGCTGTACGCGCGGCTGTCGGCCGCCGAGCAGCACCGGGTGTTCCAGGCGCACCGGGGGAGGCGCGTCGTCCTCGCGACGAACGTCGCGGAGACCTCGCTGACCGTCCCGGGCATCAAGTACGTCGTCGACCCCGGCACCGCCCGCATCTCCCGCTACAGCCACCGGCTGAAGGTGCAGCGGCTGCCGATCGAGCCGATCTCGCAGGCCTCGGCCAACCAGCGCAAGGGGCGCTGCGGGCGCGTGTCCGAGGGCGTGTGCATCCGGCTGTACTCCGAGGAGGACTTCGAGTCCCGCCCCGAGTTCACCGACCCGGAGATCCTGCGCACCAACCTCGCGTCGGTCATCCTGCAGATGACCTCGCTCGGCCTGGGCGACATCGCCGCGTTCCCGTTCGTGGAGCCGCCGGACCACCGCAACGTCAAGGCGGGCGTCGACCTGCTGCACGAGCTCGGTGCGATGGACCCCGCTGAGAAGGACCCGCGCAAGCGGCTCACCCCGCTCGGCCGCCGGCTCGCCCAGCTGCCCGTCGACCCGCGCCTCGCCCGCATGGTGCTGGAGGCCGACCGCAACGGCTGCGTCCGGGAGGTCCTCGTCATCGCCGCCGCGCTGTCGATCCAGGACCCGCGCGAGCGCCCCGCCGAGCACCAGCAGGCCGCCGACGACCGGCACCGCCGGTTCGCCGACCCCACGTCCGACTTCCTGGCGTACCTGAACCTGTGGAACTACCTGCGCGAGCAGCAGAAGGAGCTGTCGGGCAGCGCGTTCCGCCGCATGTGCAAGAACGAGTTCCTGCACTTCCTGCGCGTCCGCGAGTGGCAGGACCTGCACGGCCAGCTCAAGCAGGTCGCCAAGTCCCTCGGCGTCACCCTCAACACCGCCGACGCCCCGCCCGACCGCATCCACGTCTCCCTGCTCGCCGGCCTCCTGTCCCACATCGGCCTCATGGACACCGACAAGGGCGAGAAGGACGGCAAGCCGCGACGCGGGCAGGAGTACGTCGGTGCGCGCGGCGCGAAGTTCGCCGTGTTCCCGGGGTCGGCGCTGTTCAAGAAGCCGCCGCGCTGGGTGATGTCGGCCGAGCTGGTCGAGACGTCCCGGCTCTGGGCGCGCGTCAACGCCAGGATCGAGCCCGAGTGGATCGAGCCGCTGGCGCAGCACCTGGTCAAGCGCAACTACAGCGAGCCGCACTGGTCGAAGAAGCAGGCCGCCGTCATGGCGCACGAGAAGGTCACCCTGTACGGGGTGCCGATCGTCGCCGACCGGCGCGTCAACTACGGCTCCATCGACCCGGCGCTGTCGCGCGAGCTGTTCATCCGGCACGCGCTCGTCGAGGGCGACTGGGAGACCCACCACCGGTTCTTCCACGACAACCGCGCCCTGCTCGACGAGGTGGAGGAGCTGGAGCACCGGGCCCGCCGCCGCGACATCCTCGTGGACGACGAGACGCTGTTCGACTTCTACGACGAGCGGATCCCCGAGGACGTCGTCTCCGGCCGGCACTTCGACGCCTGGTGGAAGACGGCGCGGCGCTCCGACCCCGACCTGCTCGGGTTCGAGAAGTCGATGCTCATCAACGAGACCGCCGGCGGCGTCAGCGAGGCCGACTACCCGGACGTGTGGAAGCAGGGGCCGCTGCGGTTGCGCCTGACCTACCAGTTCGAGCCCGGCACCGACGCCGACGGCGTCACCGTGCACGTCCCCGTCCAGGTCCTCAACCAGGTCCGGCCGGACGGGTTCGAGTGGCAGGTCCCGGGGCTGCGCACCGAGCTGCTCACCGAACTGATCCGGTCGCTGCCGAAGCAGCTGCGCGTGAACTTCGTCCCGGCCCCCGACTACGCGCGCAAGGTGCTCGAGCGTGTCGCGCCGCGCACCGAGCCGCTGCTGGACGTGCTGGAGCGCGAACTGACCGCGATGACGGGCGTGCCGGTCGCGCGGGAGACGTGGGACACCTCCCGGCTGCCCGCGCACCTGCGCATCACCTTCCGCGTCGTCGACGACCGCGGGCGCACCCTCGGCGAGGGCACCGACCTCGACGAGCTGAAACGCCGGCTCGCGGGCAAGGTGCGCGGGACGCTGTCGAAGGCGGCGTCGACCGTCGAGCGGTCCGGGCTCACCGAGTGGACGATCGGCGAGCTGCCCCGCACCTACGAGCAGAAGCAGGCGGGCTACGACGTCAAGGCGTACCCGGCGCTCACCGACGAAGGCGAGAGCGTCGCCGTCCGGATGTACGAGACGGAGGCCGAGCAGCGCCGCGCCATGTGGCTCGGCACCCGCCGCCTCGTCCTGCTGAACGCGCCGTCCCCGGTGAAGCTCATCCAGGGCCGCCTGACCAACCAGGGCAAGCTGGCGCTCAGCCACAACCCGCACGGGTCCGTCGCCGCGCTGTTCGACGACTGCGTCACCGCCGCCGCCGACCGGCTCATCGCCGAGGCCGGCGGGCCCGCCTGGGACGAGGACGGGTTCCGCGCGCTGTACGACCGGGTCCGCGCCGACCTGCACGACGCCACCGCCCAGGTCGTGGGGCTGGTCGAGCGGATCCTCGCCGAGTCCCACGAGCTGGACCGGCGGCTGCGCGGCACCACCAGCCTCACGCTCGTCCCGGCGCTGACCGACATCCGCGCGCACCTGGCGGCGCTGGTCCACCCCGGGTTCGTCACCGAGACGGGCTGGGCGCGGCTCGCCGACCTGCCCCGCTACCTGCGCGCGCTGCGGACCCGGCTGGACAAGCTCCCGGAGAACCCCGGGCGCGACCGGATGCTCGCCCACCAGGTCGAGGTGCTGCGGCAGGAGTACGAGCAGACGCTCCAGCGGCTGCACCCGTCCCGCCGCGACGAGGAACCGGCCCGGCAGGTCCGCTGGATGCTGGAGGAACTGCGCGTCAGCCTGTTCGCCCAGCAGCTCGGCACCCGGTTCCCGGTGTCCGACAAGCGCATCCGCAAGGCGATGGCCCAGCTCTAGGCCGTGCCGGCCGACGGCGGGCCGACGGCGGGGGCCGGCGCATCCCGACCATGATCGCTTGTCGGATATGACTGGGGTCATGACCTTGAGGGAGTTCTATCCGGAGACCGAACCCGACGACTCCGGGCTGCTGGACGTCGGCGATGGGAACCGGATCCACTGGGAGACCTGCGGGAACCCGGACGGCAAGCCCGCGGTGTTCCTGCACGGCGGGCCCGGCGGCGGGCTGCTGCCCGCCTTCCGGCGTTTCTTCGACCCCGCCGCGTACCGGATCGTGCTGTTCGACCAGCGCAACTGCGGACGGAGCCGGCCGCACGCCGGCGACCCCGGCGTCCCGCTCGACGGCAACACGACGCCGCACCTGGTGGCCGACATGGAACGGCTGCGCGAGCACCTGTCGATCGACCGCTGGCTGGTGTTCGGCGGCAGCTGGGGGAGCACTCTCGCTCTCGCCTACGCGCAGGCCCATCCGGAGCGCGTCACGGAGATGGTGCTGCGCGGCGTGTACCTCGTCCGCCCGTCCGACGAGGCGTGGGGGTTCACCCCGACGGGCGCCGCCCACCTGTTCCCCGCCGAGTGGGCCGCGTTCCGCGACGCGATCCCGCCCGCCGAGCAGGACGACCTGGTCGCCGCCTACGGCCGCCGCATCGAGGACCCGGACCCGGCCGTCCACGTCCCGGCGGCGCGGGCGTGGCTGGACTGGGAACTGAGCGCCAACACGCTGCTTCCCGTCGCGCCGCCCGACCTGGCCGACGCCGAGGTCCTCGCGTTCGCCCGCATCACCCACCACTACATCGCCAACGGCGGGTTCCTGCCCCGAGGCGGCCTGCTCGCGGGCATCGACCGGATCCGGCACGTACCGGCGGTGATCGTCAACGGCCGCTACGACATGAAGACTCCGCCGGACCAGGCGTGGGATCTGCACCTCGCCTGGCCCGAGGCGGAGTTCCACATCGTCGAGGACGCCGGGCACGGCGGGTCCGAGCCCGGCACCCTGGACCGGCTCATCGAGGCGACCGACCGGTTCGCCGGGCGCTGACCTGGGACCGGTCTACTCACTTCCGTACGACGTGGGAGGCCCCACATCTACCTCGCAAGTCACTGCAGTACCGCCTACTAGTGCGTATGGTTCATACCATGCCTAACAGCGAAGAGCGCGACAATAGCGGCCCCGAGGGGACGGCCGCGGCTCCCCAGGGCGCGGTCTCCGAGGGCGGGCGTCCGCGGGACGCCGCGCCCGGGGAGCAGCGCGACGGGGGCGGCGGGCAGGGCTCGCCGGGGCAGCAGGGGGCCGTGCGGCAGGGCATGCCGCAGCAGGGCACGCAGCAGCAGGGCACGCCGGAGACGGGCGTGCCGCAGACGGGCGGCGACGTCGCGGGCACCGCCGCGCCGGAGACCGCGGTCGCCCGGATGGGCGACCCCGTCACGGTCTGGCCGTGCGCGAACTGCGGGCGTCCCGTCCCGCAGCCGGTCGGGGCCGTCCGCGCGATCCGGTACTGCCAGGACAACGACGGCGCCTGCGCCCGCGAGGCGCGCGACCGCCGCGAGCGGGGCCGGGACGCGCCGGGCCTCACCGGCCAGGTCGCCTCCACCTGGGAGATGGTGGAGCGGCTGGAGAAGGCCGCCGACCTGCTCGCCGACTCGCTGACCTCCGAGCTGAGCGTCGCCGGCGTCGAGCGGCGCGTCGCCGAGGTGCGGGCCGAGGCCGCCCGCGAGCTGGCCATCGCGCAGAGCGAGCGCGACGCCTCCCAGCGCAAGGCCGAGGAGGCGTGGCACGAGGCCTCGTCCTCGCGCACCCGCGCCGACCGGGCCGAGAAGGACGCCGCGGGCGCGCGCGAGGAGGCCCGGCTCGCCACCGCCAAGCGCGACGCCGCGCAGCAGGCCTGGGAGGAGGCGCACCAGATCGCGCAGCAGTCGATGACCGCCAAGCTCGCCGCCGAGAGCGAGCGCGACCGCATCGCCGCCCGCGAGACCGAGCTGCTCGCCGCGCTGGAGACCGCCCGCGCCGAGCTGGTCACCCTGCACGCCAAGCTCGCCGAGTCCGAGGGCGCCGCCGAGTCGCAGCGGGTCGAGGCCGCGGTCGCCAAGCAGGGCGCCGAGGACCTGCGCAACGCGATGCGCGACACCGAGGCGCAGCGGCAGCACGCCATGCAGGCCGCCAGCAAGGCCGAGGCCGAGCGCGCCACCGCGCTGCGCGCGCAGTCGGAGGCCGAGGCGGAGGTGGTCCGCGCCAACGCCCGCGCCGAGGAGGCCGCCAAGGACCGCGACGCCGCCCGGGCGCAGGCCGAGGCCGCCACCGGCGAGCGCGACGAGCTGAACGCCAAGATCAACGACCAGGCGGTGCAGCTGCGCCAGCTGTCCCAGTCGGTCGCCGAGCAGCAGGCCGCGCTGTCGGCCCTTGCCGAGGAGCGCGACGCCGCCCGCGCCGAGGCCGACCGCGCCCGCCGCCAGATAGACCAGCTCACCCACAACACCCTGTCGTCCAACATCCCGCCGGGCGGCCGGCTGTCGGGCGGGAGCCCGGTCCCGCCGCCGGGCTTCGCGCCCGCCGCGGGCCGCGGGCCCCCCCCGGCGGTGCCCACCGGACCCGTCGGCGGACAGGGCGTCCCGTTCGGCGCCCCCGTCCCGCCGATGGCGCAGGGACCCGGCGGAGCGCCCGGCGGTCAGCCGCCCGCGACCGGGTCGTCGCACTCCGGCGGGCACACGCTGCCGCCGCCCCCGGCCGGCGGTTCGCCGTCCGCCGCGGGCGCCCCGCCGGCGCCGGGCGGCCGGCTGAACGGCGCCGACCGGGAGGACCCCCTGTTCACCGGCCCCTGACGGCGGCTCAGCCGTACTTGACGACGATGACGAGCACGACCAGCGCCGTCGCGACGATCATGGTGGCCTGGCCGCGCTCGCGCACCACGGTCCGCCGGAGGGTGATCACCCTCCGGCGGCTGAGCCGCATGTCGGACGCGGCGCGGCGGGCGCGCTCCCAGTGCATGCCGGTGTACACCGCGAGCGCCGCCACCCCGAGGAGAAGTAAGGCCGTTCCGCTCATCTGACCCGCCTCTGCTGTCGCGGAAAGTCAGATTGAACAGCGTACGCCGGTGCCGAACCATGTCGCCTGACATATTCCCGGCATCCATGTGGAAACGGTCTGGCGGGCGGCGGTGCCGGATCACCGGCCCGCCGCCCGCCGCCGCTCACCGCCCGAACGCCTCGGGGTCGATCTCGATCCAGATCTGCTCGGAGCGGCCGAGCAGCCGCCCGTCCGCGCCGTACAGCGCGGACGCCGCGTGCGTCTTGCGGCCCTCGCGGCTGCGCGCCAGGCCCATCACCACGCACTCCTCGCCGGCCTCGGGCACGTCGGTGACCTGCGCGGTCATCGTGCCGAGGACGGCCGGGCGGCCCGCGACGTCGAACGACCAGCCGCCGGGGCAGTCCAGCGCCGCCCACACCAGCGTCCGCTCCGGGACCCGCTCGGGCACCCACGGCGCCGCCACGGTGCCCTCGGCGACCTGCCCGGGTTCGAGCCGGAGCCCGTCGCCGGGCTCGCGCTCGGGCCCGCACACGAAGCAGCGCGGGAACGGATGGTTCTCGATCGCCCGGAACTTCTCCGCCGCCTCCCGCGCCTCCGCGAACGCGACCGGCGGTACCGGCGGCACCACGATCGCCCCCGCGAGGGCCTCCGCGACCAGCGCCTCCCCGTCCCACAACCGGGCGCTGTGCCCGCGCTCGTCCTCCACGGTCACGGTCAGTTCGGTGTCCAGCGGCGGCGGTTGCCGCAGCGTCACCGTCACCGTGTCGATCGGCACCCGCCCCGCCAGCAGCCCCGCCGTGTACCCCCCGTTGCCCGACCCGTCCGGGCCGTGGAACCGCCTATCGATGATCACTGGGTCCCCCGCAATCACATACGCCGCACGAAAACGGCACCGATCATAATGAGCGGCACCGACACTCCTAGGCGTCGCCCCTGGTTCTAGGCGTGTTCCGGCGGCTGCTCAGCAGGACGGGGAGAGGGCCTACAGCGCGCGGGAGGGCTGGGGACGGCCCGGGCGGGTGGTGAAGAACACCGAGAGGGAGCCGCGCAGGCGGGCGCGGACGGTGTCCTCGCCGACGCCGACGTCCTCGGGGACGGGAGTGCGCTCGAGGGCGCGCGTGATGAGGACGTCGACCTTGCGGTCGGCGACCAGGACCGAGCAGGTGTCGCAGGCGTACCAGGGGTAGAGCATGTTCAGCACGGCGACGGCGGTGTCGTCGTCGGACAGGTGCGTGGTGTCGAGCTCGACCTCGAACATGTCGGTGTCCTCGGGGTCGAGCGTGGGGTAGTAGAGCCACGCCGGCCCGGCGGTGCCGCAGAAGTCGCACGCGGGCTCGCCGGGGGACGGCTCGCCGACGGCGAGCTCCAGCTCGTGGTCCCATGGCTCCACCCGGCGGTTGTGCCGGTAGCCCACCCCGTCGAGCGAGCCCTCGCGGTTGTGGGTGACGTCGTGCACCTCGCCGCCGCAGCGGGCGCACATGAAGCCGATCTCCTCCATGTCCCTCCCTGATCGCTGAGGCACGGCTCTCACATTATCCGTCCGGGCGCCTCCCTCGTACCGGGCTGCGCGAACGCTGGGGTACGTTGAAGATCTTCCGCCGCCCCCGGCGATCCCGGCCCGGCGCCCCGACGCATACCCCGCGCGCCTCTCCGCATGTCCACGGTGCTCCTTCGCGGGCCCGTCCCGCCGAGCCTTCGAAAGGGAGGTCCCCTTGTCCTTCCCCGCCCGGACCGACATCGTGCTCAACGCCGACAAGATCGACCTCGTCCGGGACCGGCGGCCCCTGCTCGACCAGGTCACCATGACGGTGCTGCGCGGCGAGCACTGGGCGCTGATCGGCCCGAACGGTGCGGGGAAGAGCACGCTGCTCGGCATCCTCGGCGCCTACACCCATCCGACGCGCGGCAGCGCGGAGATCCTCGGCCGCCGGCTCGGCCGGGTGGACGTGCAGGAGCTGCGCAAGCTGATCGGGCAGGTCAACCCGCGGCACCCGCTGGAGTCGGCGCGGACCGTCCGGGAGATCGTGCTGACCGGCGTGACCGGCACCATCGAGCTGGTCCCGCGCTGGACGCCGAGCGAGGACGACCTGCGCCGCGCCGACGAGCTGATCGCGCTGCTCGGGCTGACGGCTCGCACCGACGCCCGCTGGCCGAACCTGTCGCAGGGGGAGCGGGGCCGGGCGCTGATCGCGCGGGCGCTGATGCCGGACCCGCCGCTGCTGCTGCTCGACGAGCCCGCCACCGGCCTGGACGTCGCCGCGCGCGAGCGGCTGCTGGCGAGCATCGACCAGCTGCGCGGCGAGCGCCCCGACCTGACGACGGTGCTGGTCACGCACCATCTGGAGGAGCTGCCGACCAGCACCAGCCACGCGCTGCTGCTGCGCGACGGGCAGGTCCTGGCGTCGGGCCCGGCGGACGAGGTGCTGACGACCGAGCTGGTCAGCGCGTGCTTCGACCACCCGATCACGATCACCCGGCACAACGGACGCTGGGCCGCCACCGCCGGGCCCGCCTAGCCCGGGTCGCTACTCCGCCGCCACGCGGTGGCGGGCCAGGTGGGCGAGGACCGACTGGTTGGCCTCCCACCCGTCGGGGAACTTGACCGGCACGCCGAGGTGCACGGGTTCGGTGGACGGGTGGGCGTCCAGCAGTTCGGGGATGCCCGCCCGCGCGACCACGATGCAGGCGTGCCGGTGCCGGGACGCCAGAACGCAGAGCCGTCCCGACTCCAGGTGGAACGCGGTCGCGTCGCGGCGCCCCGACAGCGGGTGCAGCATCACGGTGACGTCGTACTCGCGGCCTTGCAGCCGGTTGGCGGTGTCGACGGTGATCCCCGCGCCGTGCTCGCCGAGCGCCGCGCGGATCGCGGTGACCTGGTCGCGGTGCGCCGCGCCGATCGCGATCCGGGTGGCGTCCACCGCCTTGGTGCCGAGTTCGGAGTGCGCGACCGGTCCGCGCTGCAGCAGCCGGACGGCCAGCACCGCCGTCGCCCGGACGGCCTCCGCGTCGGTGCGCAGCGTGTGCCGGGCGGGCAGCTCGTAGAGCGCCCATCCGGTCGCGGCGGCCTCCTCCAGGGCGTGGTCGTAGCTGGTGCCCATGCCGCGCGCCCCGTACTCCAGCCGCCGGTCGCCCTCGTTCGTTCCGGCGCGGAAGCCGGTGAACGGGTAGAACGCTTCGGACACGACGGGTGCGGCGGACGCGGGCAGCCGCCACGAGACCGGCAGCCGGTGGACGGGCAGCTCCGGGTTGTGCGCGAGCAGGACCGACACAGCGCTGCGCATCGGGTCCCAGGACAGGCCCGCCCAGCGCTCGACCTCGACGGTGGAGAACGGGTCGAGCTGCCCGGGGTCGCCCACGAACAGCGCCCGCTCGAACCGGCCGGCGATGCGCAGCAGCATGTCCGAGCGCATCTGGTACGCCTCGTCGACGATCGCCCACGGCCACGACCCGTCCGACAGCGTCGCCCACTTCGCCGCGGTGGCGATGACGATGGTGTGCTCGGCGAGGTCGTCGGCCTTCTGCGCGACCCGCACCGAGGGATGCGCCAGCACGCGCTCGGAAGGCACGTACCCCGACGCCGACAGCCGGCCCAGCGTCAGTTGCGGGTGCTTCGCCGCGATCCGCTCGATGAGGTCGTCGACCTGCTCGTTGGTCTGCGCCACGATCATGAGCCGCTCGCCCGCCTCCGCGAGGTGCGCGGCGGCGCGGACCACGAGCGTCGACTTGCCCGCACCCGGCGGCGAGTCGACCACGACGCCGCGGTGGCCGCCGCCGAGGTCGGCGAGCACGCCGTCGACGACCCGCGCGGCGGCCTCGGCGGGGGCGAGCGCGGGGGACGGCTCCGGCTCGGTCAGCGCGACGAGACGGGGTTCGGTCATGACCAGTCCTCTTCGGCGTCCTCGTCGGTCGGCACGTACTCCCCGGGCGGCCCGCCGTGCGTCCAGGGCGTGTCCTCCCGGTCGGGGAACTTCGCCGCCCCGAACGAGCCCTCCGTGAGCGAGGTGAAGCACACCCGGTCGCCGACCTGCGGCACCGCGCCCGGCTCCGGGGTGAGCTTGCGGCCCATGCCGCCGGTCAGCTCCAGCAGCACGCCGCCGTCGCCGATCTCCACGATCCTCCCCTTCAGCGCCGGGCGCGCCGCGTTGCACACGGTCGTCCCGAGGTCGAGCCGCACGGGGTCCTCGGTGCGGACCCGCAGCAGCGGGCGCAGCTTCGGGCGTTTGCCCGTCTCGTCCAGCCGGGCCGGATCGCACTCGGTGACCGGCCCGCCGAACGCCTGCCCGGCCAGCCGATGCTCGGCCATGACCAGGGGATCGTCGAACGCCCGCTGCGCCTCGTAGGCGTCCTGGGCGCGTTCGAGATCGTGCAGCCGCCGCGCCGCCCGGACGGGCGGATCGCGGCGCGCCTGAGGATACGCCTCCCCGAACGTCTGGTGGTAATAGGTGAACGCGTCCCGGTCGCGCTCCCAGCGGCGCGGCACGCTCGCACCCTCCGGCATCGCGCGCAGCAGCTCGACGGCCCGCCACATCAGGTCCCACGTCGGAGTCAGCTGACTGGCGATGAGCGTGCGGAGCCGGTCCCCGGTGCGCGGGTCGCCGCCCGACCGGTCGTAGGCGGCGATCGCCGGGGCGAGCACCTCGTTGTCGAACGTCGGGTCGGTCGCGGGGCCGGCCGGCGGACAGGCCACCGGGTCCTCGGCGCGCACCGCGGCGGCGGGGCCGTCCAGGCCGTCCGGCGGGTCGATCCAGCCCATGAGCGCGGCGAGGTTGCCGTCCTCCACGGAACTCTGCCCGGTCGCCCAGTGCAGCCGCAGCACCTCCGTCATCGCGCGCAGCAGCGACGACCCCGGATGGTCGTGCCGGTCGGCGAACCACGTCAGCCACCGGCCGAGCACCGGCACCGCCGGGTCCACCGCGTAGGGGCCCTCGGTGCTGCGGAACCGCGTCGAGCGGCCCATCAGCCGCAGGAACGCCACCCCGCCCCGGTTCGGCACGAGCAGCTGCGGCGCGTTGCCGTACCGGATCCGCTCGTCGCCCTCCTTGCCCGGCGGCAGCTCCTCCACCTCGCCGCGGCTGGTCTCGATGTGGTTCAGGACGAGCTTGGCCAGCTCTGCGGCGAACGCGAACCGCAGGTCCCGGTTGCGCGGCTGCGGCACCACCAGCAGGGACGGGTCGTCCGGCGCCGACCCGATCATGACGGCGAGCGGCGCCGCAGCCTCGCCCGCGAGCTTCAACGGCACCAGCACCAGCGGCGCCTCGGACACGTGGCAGTGCCGGACGGTGGCGACCGGCTGCGCGATCCCGGCCCGTACCGCCTCCAGCCGCGCCAGCGAACCGAGCGCGCTCACCGGGCCGTCACACGGTCTCCGGGAGGCGGGTCCCGAGGGCCTCGGCGCGCAGCCGGGCCGCGGCGCGCAGCTGCTCCGCCGTCTCCGCGAGGTCGTCGGACGGGTCGATCGAACCGTCCGCGAGCCCCAGCGCCGTGCCGATCGAGTCGACGCCGCCGAGGTCGTCGCGGACGGCCCGGCCGAGCGCGCCGGTCGCCCCGCACGCGCGCGCCTCGTCGCGGCAGAACATCGCCATCTCGCAGCCCGCGATGCACTCGGGCGCGTAGCGGGCCTCGACCGTGCGGACGGACTCGGCGAGGTGCTCGCCGGGCTCGAACGTCAGGTCCTCCGGAAGCGCGTCCAGGATCTGGTCGACGCGGGTGAGGCGCGCCAGCTGCCGTTCCAGCACGGCCAGCTGCGGGCGGACGTCCAGCGGCGTCGCGGTCGGCCGGTTGGAGAAGTTCTCCGGGCACACCAGGAACACCTCGTGCGACACCCGCTCCGGCTCGTGCCCGAGCTCGGCGACGAGCCGGCGCAGCGCCAGCACGTACACCGCCGACTGCCGGGCGGCCGCCGCGACCTGCTCCGGCTCGGCCTGCCCGTCCACCACCGCGAACGACTTGATCTCGATGACGTGCAGCCGGCCCGCGATCTGGAACGCGATGACGTCCGGCTCCAGGTAGGCGAGCTGCCCGCCGATCTCCAGCCGGAGCAGCGGATGGTCGAACAGGGTGCCCTCGCCGCTGCCGAGCGCGCGGGCGAGCAGCCGCCGGGTGCGGGTGTGCCGCAGCTCCCGGCCCTCGTTCCCGGCGACGACCTCCAGGTCGTCGTAGGCCACCTCGGACACCGCCAGGCCCATCCGGTCGCGCAGGAGCGTCAGCAGCTCAGCGCACCCGTCGGCCTTCACCTGCGCCTCGAACACGTTGCCCCGCGTGATCGCGAACTGCGACTGGCCGAACGGGGCGGGGAACCCGAGCGCGCGCGCCACCGCGTCCTTGTCGACGCCCGCCGCGTCCATCAGCCCGCGGCGGGCGCAACCGGGATTGGCGGTCAGTGCCGCGATCGTGCGGGCGTCGTGGTTGCGCGGTGCTGCGCTTCCGCGCAGCCGGTCCAGGTCCGGCGCGGTCTCGGTCATCGGTCCGTTTCTCCAGAGCTGGCACGTCGCCGTGCGGAATCCTGCAGGGCCCGCAGCCGGCTGCCGAACAGCCGTTCCGCGTCGTCGAGCTGGGCCCGGGCGCGCCCGGCGGCCGACGCGCGGCGCCGCCGGTCGGGCTCCCGGTGCACGTCCAGCTCGGCCCGGGCGGCCTCGGCGAGCACGGCCGGATCGACTGTACCGACCGTACCGGCGACCGCACCGGGAATGTTGGAGGCGAACCGCCACAGCAGTCGCTGCGCGTCCGCGGAGGGTGCCGTGCGCCCGGCGTGCTCGGCGAGACGCACCGCGGCGGCGAGGAAGTCGGTGCGCGGGCTCAGCGGCCCGACGATCCGCTGCTCCAGCGGCCACGTGCTCACCGTCAGCAGGCCCCGTGCGGGCGCGAGCAGGTCGGCGGTCAGCGCGGCGCACAGGTAGTAGGGCCGCGCGTAGGGCGCGGTCCGGAACGAGCGCTCCTCGTCGCGGCGCAGGCTCGTCAGCCGCGTCCCGGGGATGTCGCCGGGGAAGAACGCCGCGTACACCGACCCGATGAGCTTCGGCGCGGAGGGCACCCCGAGCAGTGTCAGTGCCTGGTGGACCTGCTCGCGCACGGGCAGCAGGCCGCGGCGCTCCTCGGGCGCGGCCGGGGCGGGCGCCTCCGGCTCGCCGGCGTCGCCGAGGACCGCGGTGTCCCATTCCTGCTCGGCGCGGCGCAGGTCGGCGCGCAGCTCGCGGGCGGTCCGCCGGTCGCCGGACGCCATGGCGCGACGGACGCCGGCGCGCAGTTCGGCGATGCGCGCCTCCAGCGCGTCGGGTGCCGGAACGCCGGGGGACGGGGGCATGCGGCAGACAGTACAGGAGCTTCCAGACAGTTCCAGCGTTTTCCAGTTTCGCCGGCCGGCGTTCCAGGTCAGTGCGGTCGGTGCCAGACGATGGAGTACCGCCACAGCAGATGGCGGCGGAACACCGCGCCGGGCAGCAGGCGCAACGCCTCGTCCCCCACCTCGCCCCAGGTCATGTCGGGATCGGCGAGCGGCGCACCCGGCTCCCCGGCGTGCCTGCGCCTGAGGACGCGGCGGTACAGCAGGTGCGCGGGAACGCCCGCCGCCCCGTACAGGAAGTCCTTCGGGCCCGCGTTGCCGGCGAGGCCGATCACCACGAGCGCGCCGCCCGGCCGGACGGCGTCGCGCATCGCCGCCATGCCCGCGGTGAAGTCCATGTGATGGATCGCGGCGACGCTGCAGACGAAGTCGTAGTGCTTCGCCGGGAGGTCGTACTCCAGCAGGCCGGCCTCGACGAAGTCGACGTTCCCGACGCCCTCGCTCAGCGTCTTGGCCTTGACGACCATCTCCGCCGAACGGTCGAGCCCGGTGACGTGACGGGCGCGCGATGCCAGGCGGCGCGCGAGCAACCCGTCCCCGCAGCCCACGTCCAAGGCCTCCCCGCAGCCGCTCGGCACATGGCGCAGGACGAGGCCGTGGTAGTGGGTGTTGTGGTTCCAGTACTCCGCCGGGGTCTCATGTGCGGTCACGGTCGGCTCCGTCACGAACGGGTGTCGCGGCGCAGGGGATGCCCCTCCGGGATCTCCACGATAACGATCTTCACGCCGTCGGGGTCCTCGATCCACATCTCCACCAGGCCCCACGGCTCCTCGCGCGGCTCGCGGGTGACGCGCGCGCCCGCCGCCGCGAGCCGCTCGTGCTCGGCCCGGACGTCGCGGACCTGCAGCCAGAGCATCGGTGACGGGCCTGCGCCGCCCGGCCCGTGGCCGGACACCTCCAGGAAGCCGGGCCCGAGGAAGAACACGACACCGGGGGAGCCGGGCGGGCCGAACTCCCGGTACACCGCGAGCCCCAGCACCTCGCGGTAGAAGCGTTGGCTGCGCTCGAGGTCGGCGGGGCGCAGCAGGACGCGGCTGCTCAGTACCTCCATGCCACCATCCTCGCCCCGCGCCCGCCGCCTCCGTGCACCGCCACGC
Organism: Actinomadura napierensis; assembly: GCF_039529375.1. NCBI lineage: Bacteria > Bacillati > Actinomycetota > Actinomycetes > Streptosporangiales > Thermomonosporaceae > Actinomadura > Actinomadura napierensis. Next base: position 94,754 of record NZ_BAAAMR010000006.1, on the reverse strand, counting down.
CCACGGCCGGGCAGGATCAGCCGCCGAAGCTCGCGCGGTAGGTCGCGGCCATGTCCTCGTCGCCGTGCCCCTGGTCGATGACGCGGCGGAACCGGTCGCCCGCGGCGTCGTTGACGTCGACGCGGACGTCCGCCGACGCCGCCGCGTCGTGGATCAGCCGCGTGTTCTTCTCCGCGTTGCGGACCGCGAAGCTCGGCGTGAAGTCGTCGGCGAGCATCGCCTTCATCTTGGTCTGCAGGTAGGCGTTGTCGAGCGGGCCGCCGGTGAGCACCTCGCCGAGCAGGGACGGGTCGAGCCCGAGGCCCTTCGTCAGCGCCACCGACTCGGCGATGACGGACGTGAGGGAGATGGCGTAGCTCACCGCCGCGAGCTTCAGCCGGGTCCCCGCGCCGCTCGCGCCGTCCTCGTCCAGCCAGAGGGTCCTGCCGCCGATCGCGCCGAACACCGGCTCCAGCGCCGTCCGGGCGTCCTGCGGGCCGGCGGCCAGGACCATGAGCTTGCCCTGCTCCGCGGGCTGCTTGGTGCCCTGGACGGGGGAGTCGACGAACGTCAGCCCCTGCTCGGCGGCGAACGTCGCGAGCTGCGGCACGTCCGCCACGCCGACCGTGCCCATCTGGGCCCAGACCTGCCCGGCCCGCAGCGCGGGCGCGGCGTCGCGCATCACCGCCAGGGCCGTGTCGCCGTCGTTGAGCATCGTCATGACGACGTCGGCGCCCGCGACGGCATCGGCGGGCGAGTCCGCGACGGTCGCGCCGTCGGCGGCCAGCGGCTCGGCGCGCTCGCGGGTGCGGTTCCAGGCCGCGACCCCGTGGCCGTTCTTCAGCAGGTTCCGGGCCATCGCGGCGCCCATGATCCCGGTGCCGAGCATTGCGATCCGCGTCATTTCCGGCTCCTTTTTGGACTGATCGATACATATTGCACGGGACAAGACTGGCACAGGGCCGCACGTCGCGCATCCCGGAGGAACATCCTGTGGTGTCCCTACCCGCCGACGGGCGCGGATCGCGGTGCCACGCCATTCGATCGGTGCCCGGAAACGGGGCCAGGGGCCCGCGATCAGCCGTAGGCGGGGCTGTCGCCCGGAGCCTCGGCGTACGCGTCGGTGTAGGGGGCGGCGAATGCGTCGAGCGTGTACTCCAGCTGCGCCGACCACCAGGACACGAGCGCGGCCGCGCGCCGCTCGCCCGCACCCTCCTCGCCCAGATACCGGTACCGCAGCGGCGCCACGTCGCAGAGCCGCTCCCACCACTCGCGGTGCACCGCCGACTGGATCTGCCCCGCGTCCAGCGGGAACGCCGCGCGGTGCCCCCGCACGAACGCCTGCACCCGGTCCAGGTCGAGACCGCGCTCGTCCTCGCAGGCGAACAGCCGCGCCGCCGCCCGCACGACCTCCCCGGCGACGGGGCCGGTCGTCAGCGCGTCCCAGCCGAGCACCGCCGTCACGTTGCCCGCGCCCGCGTACCGCAGATGGCCCGCGTGGAAGGCGCCGTGCAAATGCCCGACCATGCTGACCTCGATCTCGGGCGGCTGGTGCCCGGCGAACTCGGCGAGCAGCGCGCGCCGCTCCCGCAGTCGGCGCCCGGTCAGCGCGTCGAAGTCGGTGCCGCTGTCGGCCGGCACGGCCTCCAGCATCGCCTCGACGGCCGCCGCCGCGTCCGCGGCCCGCGGCGTCGGCACCAGCAGGCTCTGCTGCACCGGCGGCGTGATCCGCTCCAGCTCGGCGTGCAGCCGGCCGAGCAGATCCCCGAGCTCCTCGCACTGCCGGAACGTCAGCTCGAGGCCGCCGCGCTCGCGCCCGGCGACCCAGGGGTACAGCGCGTAGCCGTGCCCCGCGGCGGTCACGAGCGTGCGTCCGGTCCGCGCCGGCGACGGCGCGAGCACCGGCAGCCCCGCGGCGTCGAGCGCCCCGGTCACCTCGTGCTGGAACAGGACGCGCCGCCGGTCGGCAGGGGCGTACTCCTTCAGCAGGAACGGGCCGCCGGACGTGCGGACCCGCCAGCACCGGCCGCCCGACCCGCCGATCAGCGCCTCGGGCACCTGCGTCGCGTCGAGCCCCCAGCGTTTCAGCAGGCGGGGCGGCGGCCCCTGATCCGAGGGGCGCCCGCCGCCGTTCTCGCCTGCGGGTGATGGGTCGGCACTGTGCTGGTCAACGCTGTGCTGGTCAGCGCCGTGCTTGCCGGCACCGTGCTGGTCAGCGCCGTGCTTGCCGGCGCCGTGCTCGTCGGCACTGCGGGACGTCGGCACCTTCGCACCTCGGTGGCCTCGGACGGACGGCGGTCGAACGGATGTTCCCACCCGACGCTACACGTCCGGGCGCCGCCGCGGAAGGGAACCGCCGGGGCGGGGCCGGTTCCCGGCCCGCCCGCCCGGCGGTCTCCGCCCGCTCAGACCCGTTCGAGGACGACCACGGGAATGTCGCGGTCGGTCTTCTGCTGGTACTCGTCGTAGGCCGGCCAGGTCGCCGCCATCTTCTTCCAGAGCGGGGGCTTCTCCTGCGCCGTGGCGGTGCGCGCCCGCGCGGTGAACCTGTCGCCCTTCACCTGCACCGTCACCTCCGGGTTCGCCTGGAGGTTCAGGTACCACTCCGGCGGCTCGTCCGCGCCGCCCTTGGACGCCACGACGAGGTAGGCGTCTCCCTCGGGCTGGTAGATGAGCGGCGTCGTGTACTCCTTGCCGCTGCGCCGGCCGGTCGTGGTGAGCAGCAGCGTCACCGTCCCCTGCCAGTCGTGCCCCTCCGCGCCGTCCGTCTCCTGATAACGCGCGACGTGTTCCTTGCCGTACAGCATCTGGTCCTCCTTTATCCGGCGTCGGCCGTACCACGGCCCGCCTGTTGAACCCCGCGACCCTGGATGACCTTCCCAAGGGCGCGGGTCCCAATGCCCTGACGCTCATTACCCTTGCACCGTGGACGACCCGGCGGGCCTGGCGCGGCGATGCGCCGAGAAGATGTATGCGGACGACAAGGTCGCGCAGGACCTCGGCATGGTGATCGCCGACATCGCGCCCGGGCGGGCGGTGCTGCGCATGACCCTGACCGCCGCGATGGTGAACGGGCATGGGATCGCCCACGGGGGTTACCTGTTCCTGCTCGCCGACTCGGCGTTCGCCTATGCGTGCAACACCCACGGCGCCGTGACGGTGGCGGCGTCGGCCGACGTCGTGTTCGTCGCGCCCGCCCGCGCGGGCGACGTGCTGGAGGCGACCGCCGTCGAACGCACCCGGTACGGGCGCAGCGGCATCTACGACGTGACCGTCCGCCGCGTCCCGGACGGGGACGTCATCGCGGAGTTCCGGGGCGGCAGCCGCAGCCGGAACGAGCGCGTCCTGGCTGACGAGGACACGGACGGGGACACGGACCGGCCGCGATAGCCGCGGTCAGAGGGCCTCTCAGAGGTCCTTGAGCATGCCGGTGAGCAGCCGCGCCGTGTCGTCGGGGCGTGCGGCGGTGATGCACAGGTTGTTCATTGCGCGCATGTAGGTGTCGACGTCGGTCGGCTTGTCCAGGTACAGCGCGCTGGTGAGCTGCTCCAGGTAGACGACGTCGGACAGGCCCGGCTCCGCGAACCGGAGGATGGTGAACGGGCCGCCGGCCGCCGCGTGCCCGCCCGCCCCGAACGGCACGATCTGCAGCGTGACGTTGGGCAGCTCCGACACCGCGATGAGGTGCTCGAGCTGGCGGCGCATGACCTCCCGGCCGCCGAGCGGGCGGCGCACGACCGCCTCGTCCAGGACGGCCCACAGTGTCGGCGCGCCGGGGGAGGTGAACCGCCGCTGCCGGTCGGTGCGGAGCTGGACGCGCCGCTCGACCTCCTCGTCGGAGGCGTCGGAGAAGCCGAGCCGGACGACGGCGTGCGCGTAGTCCTCGGTCTGCAGCAGGCCGGGGACGAACTGCAGCTCGTAGGTGCGCAGCAGCGACGCGGCCTCCTCCAGCCCGAGGTAGACCTCGAACCAGCTCGGCAGGACGTCGCCGTAGCGGTGCCACCAGCCCGGGGTGTTGGCCTCCTTGGCCAGCTCGAGCAGCGGTGCGCGCTCCTCGGTGTCGTGCACGCCGTACAGCGTGAGCAGGTCGGAGACGTCGCGCTCCTTGAACCCGACGCGGCCGAGCTCCATCCGGCTGATCTTGGAGTGCGAGCCGCGGATCTCGTACCCGGCCTGCTCGGTGGAGATGCCGCGCGCCTCGCGCAGCCGGCGCAGCTGGGCGCCGAGCAGGATGCGCAGCACCGTCGGTCCGCCGCGCCGGGGATAGTCGATCAAGCTGCCGGCCTGATCGCCCTCGGCCGGAGGCGTGGGGGCGGCTGAATCCTGGGGCAAGGGGTCACCAGCCAGTCGACGGGTCTGTTCTGGGGCGGAACGGCACCGCCCTATGTTAGAGGATCGAACCACGTTTTTGGGAAGTATGAAAAAGCGCGTCTTCGGCAAATCGGTCCATCCGTGTTAGAGCGGCCGGGCTGGACGGTCCGTTCGCCGATCGGCGCGGGTGAGGATACCCCGGCGGCGCCCATTGATCGAACCCGGGACCGTGCCAACGGGGGCGGATCGGTGTTTGGAGCGTGACCACGGCCCGTGACCAGTGCCGTCGGTGGCCGTCCGGGTGCGGAACGTGGCGAAGCGGTGACGATCGCGTTGACCGGGAGGTCATTTCCCTGGCGGCGAAGTCACTGCCGGCACATCAATTGCCTGGTGTTTCACGGCCTTGCGCCCGCCAATCGGCGTGCGCTTTCCGGGGCCCCTTGTATGACGCGTGAATGACGGCGGTCACGTGGTTCGGTGAATATCGGCGGGACGCCGGACGGCCCGCTCCGGACCGGGTCGCCGGTGGCCGACGGGCCGCTCGGGACCCGGTTGATCGCCTCCGGCCCGGGAACAGCCGCACGTGTGCGCGGGTTCCGATCATCGAGCGCGGAAGCACCGCCCTACGAAGGAGGACGCCGATGAGCCAGCTGTCCGATGCGGCCAAGGAACTGCTGAACCGGCCGCTGCCCGCCTGGGCCACGACCGTCCGCCAGGACGGGTCGCTGCACAACACGGTCGTGTGGGTCGCCGTGGACGGCGACGAGGTCGTCATCAACACCGCCGTCGGGCGCGCCAAGGAGCGGCACCTGAGCCAGGACGGCCGCGTGTCGGTCAGCGTCCTGGACCCCGACGACGCGTTCCACTGGGTGAGCGTCTCCGGCGAGGCGAAGCTGGAGACCGAGGGCGCGGACGCGGTCATCGACGCGCTGGCGAAGAAGTACCTCGGGCAGGACACCTACCCGTACCGCCAGGAGGGTGAGGTGCGCCTCACCGTCCGCATAACGCCTGATCACGTCCTCTACAGCGCCGGCGGGTGACCAAGCTCTCGTCGCCGTTGGACGATCTCCCGGAGCGGGACGGCGTTCACTTGACGGGAGGGCGCCGCGCACCGCGGTGACGCGGGGCCCGGCACCGTCCCGGAGAACATCACCGATCCATCCTGGGGGAACCATGAACGCGACCCTCGAGCGACCGGAGATCCGGTTTCTCACCTCGGGCAAGGTCACCGACGCCCGGCGCGCGGAGGCCGAGAGCGCCGTCCGCGAGGCGCTGGCCGGCACCGGAGCCGCGTCCGTGCACGTCACGCTGAGCGTCGTGGCCGACCCGTCGCTGCCCCGGCCGGCCCTCGCCAGGGCCGTCGCCGAGCTCGACGGCCGGCAGCTGCGCGCGCAGGCCGCCGCGCCGACCCTGGAGGAGGCCATCGGCCTGCTCCGGCACCGGCTCGCGGTCCGCACGGCCTACCGGCGGGCGGGCTGACCCGTACCCGCGGGCCTGCACGGGCGGGCGGCGGCGTTCCGAACGGGCGCCGCCGCCCGCGCGTTCCTCAAGCGTCCCGGCGGGCGAGCACGAGCCCGGCCGCCGCGAGCGGGACGAGAGCGTAGGCCACCAGCACCACCGCAGCTGCCGCCGGCGGCAGCAGCCCTCCGTATATGGAGTGCTCCGCACTTCGTCCCGCGATCTCGGCCGGCAGCCCGGAGGGCATCACGGAACCGACGCGCTCGTTCCACGGCCCCGGCAGGTGGAAGACCAGCAGCGGGATCACATGCCACAGCAGGACGAGCGCGACGATCGCCCCGGCCGCCGACCGCAGCAGGACGCCGGCGGCCAGGCCGAGCAGCGCGAACACCGCCACCGCGGCGCCCGAGACCGCGAACCCCGGCAGGTCGTGCGCGATGGACGCGCGCTGGTCGGGGAACGGCCGCCCGCCGACGACCAGCCGCGTGCCGAGCAGGGACCCGATCGTGACCGCCTCGCCCGCGACGAGCCCGGTGGCCGCCACGACCACGGCCTTGGCCGCCAGGAACCGCGTCCGGGACGGCACCGCGGTCAGGCTGGTCCGCACCATGCCGGTGCGGTACTCGGAGGTGGCGGCGAGCACCCCGAGCACGGCCAGGCACAGCTGGGCGACCCATCCGCCCAGTTCCTGAAGCGGCCGCAGCGAGAAGCGGGCACGCTGGTCGGCGTCCAAGCCGTCCCAGACATGGGCCTGCTGGAAGGCCAGCAGCACGACGAAGAACACGAACCCAGCGGTGATCGTCAGGATCACGTAGGTCGACCGGACGGAGCGGAGCTTCCACCATTCGGCCGCGACGGCGTCGGTCATCAGGCGTCCCTCTTCCCGAAGACGCGGGCGCCCACGCCCAGTGCGACTGCTGTGTAGGCCGCCAAGAGCAGGGCCGAGGCCAGTGGTGGGAGGCCGTCCCTACTGGACGAGGCGCCCGGCGGCGCGGCGATCTGGCCGGGCAGGCTCGAGGGCAGCACCGACCAGATCCGCTCGTCCCATGGGCCGGGCAGGAAGTTCGCGACGGGCGGCACCACGAACAGCACCGCCATCCCCGCCGTGATCGTCCCCGCCGTGGAGCGGAGCACCGCCGCCAGGCCGAACGTGATGAGCGTGATGGCCGCGGTCGCCGCCGCCATCGCGAGCACGTACGGGACATGGTCCGCGAGCGGGGCGTCGAACGCGCGCAGGGGACGGCCGTCCACGGCGGCCCTCCCCGCCAGGACGCCGGCGGCCAGGCTCACCAGCGCGGCCACGAGCATCGCGGCGCCGGGCACCGCCGCCTTCGCCGCGAACAGCGTCCGGCGGCGCGGCATCGCGGCCAGGCTCGTCCGGATCATCCCGGACGCGTACTCCGAGGTCAGGGGGAGCGCGCCCAGCACCACCGCGCAGACCGGCAGCGCGATCGACAGCGGCTGCTCCGGCGGCGCCGCTTCGAACGTCGCCCGGCGCGCCGCCGACAGGCCGTCCCAGTAATGGGCCGCGTAGAGCGACCACACCACGCACAGCACCGCGAAAGCCGCGATCACGCCGAGGACGGCGAACGTCGAGCGGACCGAGCGCAGCTTCCACCACTCCGCCGCCATCGCGTCGATCACGACGTCACCGTCCCGAACTCGGCGCTGCCCGCCGTCAGCTCCATGTACGCCTCCTCCAGCGACGCGCTGCGCGGCGTCACCTCGTGCAGCGGGATCCCGTGCGCGGCGGCGCGGTCGCCGATCTCCGCCACGTCCAGCCCCGTCACCGACAACCCGCCCCCCGGAGCGGCCTCGACGGTGCCGCCCGCGGCCGCCAGCACCCCGGTCAGCTCGCCCGGACGCGGCGACCGGACGAGCACCCCGCGCGCGAACCGCTCCGCCAGCTCCCGCACGGACGTGTCCGCGATCAGCCGGCCCCGGCCGATGACGACCAGCCGGTCGGCGGTCAGCTCCATCTCGCTCATCAGATGGCTGGAGATCAGCACCGTCCGGCCCTCGGCGGCCAGCGCCCGCATCAGCCCGCGGATCCACCGCACCCCGTCCGGGTCCAGCCCGTTCACCGGCTCGTCGAACATGAGCACGCCCGGATCGCCGAGCAGCGCCGCCGCGATCCCGAGCCGCTGCCGCATCCCGAGCGAGAACCCGCCCACCCGCTTGCGCGCGACCCCGGCCAGCCCGACCTGCTCCAGCACCTCGGCCACCCGCCGCGTCCCGATCCCGTTGCTGCGCGCCAGCCACCCGAGATGGTCGAACGCGCGGCGCCCGCCGTGCACCGCGCCCGCGTCCAGCAGCGCCCCCACCTCGCGCATCGGCCGCCGCAGCGCGCCGTACGGGCCGCCGTTCACCAGCGCCGCACCCGACGACGGCGCGTCCAGTCCCAGAAGGACGCGCATCGTCGTCGACTTCCCGGCCCCGTTCGGGCCGAGGAATCCCGTGACCGTCCCCGGACGAACCTGGAACGACAGGCGGTCCACGGCGACCGTCCCGCCGTAGCGCTTGGTCAGCTCCCTCACTTCGATCATGCCCGCAACGCTCTCGCCGGACGGCCCTCCGGCACATCGGAACCCGGTCGGGACCCGCCGCTCCGACCGTGCTCCGAGACCGCTCCGCCGCATCGGACCCAGGTCTGACGTCCGCCGGCACGACGCGCCCGGCCGCGCCGTCCGGCTACCGTCATGACGTGCACGAATCCGAGCCGGCCTCCCCGTTCTCCCGGCGGAGCGGCCGCCGGCGGCTGATCCGCCTGGACGCCGCGGCGGCGGTCCTGTACACGCTGTTCCTGCTGATGTTCTCCGGCGGCCACGAGGTGTCGGCGCTGCTCGCGGTGCCGGTCGCCGCCGCCATGGGGCTGCCCCTCGCCTTCCGGCGGATCCGGCCCGTCCCGGTCTTCGGCGCCGTCCTCGCCGCCTCCGTCCTGGCGCTCGTCCTCGGCCTGCCCTGGGACTTCTTCGCCGCCGCCGCGTACGCGCTCTATCCGCTCGCACTGGCCCTGCCCCGCCGCCGCTGGATCCCGACGCGCGCCATCGGCGCGCTCAGCGCGATCGTCGTCTTCGGCGGCGCCCTGATCGGGCCCAAGAACTGGCATGCCGAACAACTCGGGCGCGTGCTCCTCGGCCTCGGCGTCCTCGGCGCCTCCTGGGCGCTCGGCCGCGCCGTCCGCGACCGCCGCGCTTACACCGCCCAGTCCGCCCGCCGGCTCGCCGAGACCGCCGTCGGCGAGGAACGCCTCCGCATCGCCCGCGAACTCCACGACATCGTCGCGCACAGCATGAGCCTCATCGCCGTCAAGGCCGGCGTCGCCGTCCACGTCGCCGAGGCCCGCCCGGAAGAGGCACTCGACGCGCTGCGCGTCATCGAGTCCACCAGCCGCGGCACGCTCGCCGAGATGCGCCACCTCCTCGGCGTCCTGCGCGCCGACGAACCCGGCCTCGCGCCCTCACCCGGCCTCGAATCCCTGCCGGGCCTGGTCGAACGGGCCGCCATGGCCGGTGTCCACGTCGACCTCGACGTCCGCGCGGGCGACCTGCCGGAGAGCGTCGCGCTGTCGGCCTACCGGATCGTCCAGGAGGCCGTCACCAACGTCGTCAAGCACGCCGCCCCAGCCCGCTGCCGCGTCCTGGTCGAGGCCGCCGGCGGCCGGCTCCGCATCGAGGTGGACGACGACGGCCCCGGCGAGCGCGTCCTCCCCGGCGCCCCCGGCCACGGGCTCATCGGGATGCGCGAACGCGTCATGATGTACGGCGGCGACTTCGCCGCCGGCCCACGCCCGGACGGCGGCTTCGCCGTCGCCGCCGCCTTCCCCTACGAAGCCTAGGAACCCGTTGGAACTGCGCGTCCTCGTCGCCGACGACCAAGCCCTGCTGCGCGGCAGCTTCCGCCTCCTGATCGACACCGCGCCGGGCCTGCGCGCCGTCGGCGAGGCCGGCACCGGCGCCGAGGCCGTCGAACTCGCCGAACGCGAACGCCCCGACGTCGTGCTGATGGACGTCCGGATGCCCGAGATGGACGGCATCGAGGCGACCCGGCGCATCTGCCGCGACCTGCCGGACGTCCGGGTCCTCATCCTCACCACGTTCGACCTGGACTCCTACGTCTACTCGGCGCTGCGGGCCGGCGCCAGCGGCTTCCTGCTCAAGGACACCCCGCCCGCCGACCTGCTGTCAGCGGTCCGGGTGGTCGCCTCGGGGGAGTCGCTGCTCGCCCCCAGCGTCACCCGCCGGCTGATCGCCGAGTTCGTCCGCCGGCCCGCCCCGGTGCGGCCGGCGCCCGACGGTCTCGACGGGCCCGCCGGGCTCGACGGCCTCACCGGCCGCGAGCGCGAGGTCCTCGCCCTCATCGCCCGCGGGCTGTCCAACGCCGAACTGGCCGAGCACCTGCATCTCAGCCCCGCGACGGTGAAGACCCACATCGGGCACCTGCTGGCCAAGCTGCAGGCCCGCGACCGGGCGCAGCTCGTGATCGCCGCCTACGAGACCGGCCTGGTCCGCCCTCGCTGAACGCTTCGCGGAGTTTCGTGACAGCGGCTCGATGCGCTCTATGCGTCCAGCAGGTACGGAGCGAGCCGCTCGAACTGGTCGGCGCACGAGGCCAGGTCCGGCTGGAACACCGTCACGCACACATGGTCGGCTCCCGCGTCCAGATGGGCGGCCACCCCCTTGGCGATCGCGGTCTCGTCGCCCCAGCTGAAACAGGCGTCGATGACCGCGTCGGAACCGCCGTCCGCGATGTCCGCCTCCGAGTAGCCGAGGCTCCTGAGTGCGGGGATGTAGGGCGAGCCCGGAATCGTGAACGCCCCGGCCTGGCGGGCGATGCCGCGCGCCTTCTCCGGGGCCGTTTCGAGGATCACCGGCTGCAGGGCGATCAGCAGCTTGTCGGGGCCGAGCAGCTCCCGTGCCCGGCGCGTGTGCTCGACCGGCATCATCGCGGGCAGCATGCCGTCCGCACGGTCGCGGGCCAGGCCCTGCATCTTCGGCCCCAGCGCCGCCAGCAGCCGCGGGAAGGGCACGTCCGGGGACGGCGCGGCCTGCACCGCGGCGTCCATGCCGTCGAGGTACTCGCGCATGCGGGTGAGCGGGCTGCCCCACGTCTGCCCGCTCTGCTCGACGACCGCGCCCATGCTGACGCCGACGCCGAGCGCGAGCCGCCCCGGATAGGCGTCGGCCAGTACCGACGCGGCCCCCTGCATCGCGGCCGGATGCCGCGCCCACAGGTTCGCGATCGCCGACCCGAACGCGATCCGCTCCGTGGCGGCGAGCATCACGCCGAGCTGCGCGAACACCTCCCGGCCGCCGATCGCCTCGTTCACCCACACCGCCCCGTACCCGGCGTCCTCCACCCGGCGGGCCGCCCGCCGCCACTCGTCGGCCGGTGCGAGCGGAGTCATCAGCCCGACCCCGATCCGCCCCAGCCGCCGCCTCGCCTCGAGCACCGCGTCGCTTCCCATCGCCGTCTCCTTCGACCGTACAATCGGAACTGCCAACCCGCTTACGACGTTACCGGAACGCACGCCCCGTTTGTCAACGGAGGCCGCTTCGCCGGGAGAGGGGACGCCCGTGCCCGACACCCGCCGCACCGGTGCCGGCGCCGGGCCGCGGCGCGCCGACGCGCGCCGGAACCGGCAACGGATCCTGCAGGCCGCGATGGAGGCGTTCGCCGCCGAGGGCCGGCTCGTCCCCCTCGACGACATCGCCCGCCGCGCCGGCGTCGGCGCCGGCACGGTCTACCGCAACTTCCCGACCAAGGAGGCCCTGTTCACGGCCGTCGTCACCGACCGCCTCCAAGACGTCGTAGACAAGGCAAGAGCCCTAGCCGCCCCGCCCACCCCGAACCGCGCGACCAACCCGACCGACCCGACCGAAGGGGCCGACGCGACGGAAGGGAGCGACGCGGACGACGCGAGTAACGGGGGCGATGACGCAGGCAACTGGAGCGACGCGGGCAACAGGGGTGCCGCGGCGCAAGGGGGCGGCGCAGCCGACGCGAACGGCACGGCCGAAGGGGGCAGCGCGGCCGCCGCGGCCGATGCGGGCGAACGGTTCTACGGCTTCCTGACGTGGGTCGTCGAGCGTGCGATGTTCAATCACGCCCTCTGCGACGCGCTGGCCCTGGAGGAAGGGATCAAGGCGTTCGCCGCCGCCGGCGTCGAGGAGGAGTTCGACGCGGCTCTCGGAGCGCTGCTCCGGCGGGCGCAGGCGGCGGGTCAGGTCCGTGCGGACGTCGACATCCGGGACGTGCGCGCCCTGTTGGCGGGCTGCATGGTCACCGAGCGGATGCGGCGCGCCGACGGCCCGCCCGGCCGCATGACCGCGCTGGCCTGCGACGCACTGCGACCCACTTCCGTAACGAAACTGGGTAACGAAACTTGGTCGCCGTCACGCAACGAAGGTCGCTGCGAGGTCTGCGGAACCCTGCTGACCGGCGCCCGCACCGGCCGTCCGGCCCGATTCTGCGGTGCCGCGTGCCGCCAGAAAGCCCACCGCCGCAGGTCCGCGGCCTCGAAATCCGGTTGAACCGCACGTCGAGCCTGCGGCACCGTGGCCGCACCATGCGCACCCGTGAGATCCGCGCCCTCCACGACCGTGACTCGATCACGGTCTACCAGGCGTACGGCCCGGAGATCGGCCGCCCGGCGGTACGAGACGGAACCTTCGTGCCGCCGTTCTCCCGTACCCGGATGACCTGGATCAAGCCGTCGTTCCTGTGGCTGATGGCCCGCAGCAACTGGGCGCGCAAGCCGGGCCAGGAGACCGTCCTCGCCGTCCGCATCACCCGTGCCGGCTGGGAGGAGGCCCTCGCCCGGGCCGTCCCCACCGACCCGGACCGCCGCGTCTTCCGCGACTCCGAGGAATGGCGCCGCCGTTTCGCCCGTGCACTCGTCCACGTGCAGTGGGACCCCGAGCGCTCGATCGGCGGCGGGAAAATGGAGGCGCGGAGCATCCAGATCGGGCTGAGCCGCCACATCGTGGACCGCTACGTCGACGACTGGATCCTCGGCATCGAGGACCGCACCCCGCTGGCCCGCAGGATCCACGGGCTCCTCCAATCCGGCCGGACGGCCCAGGCCAAGGCCCTCCTTCCCAAGGAGCGCCCCTACCCGCTGCCCCCTGCTCTCGCCCGGAACCTAGGTGCGGCCTAGCGGGCCGCCTCAGGCCCTCCCGCGACCAGCGCTTCGCAGCCCACGCGAGCACAAGGCCCAAGCCGCCCCCAGTGAGGCCCCTAGGACATCGACCCAACCCGACAGCCTCCGGAGGGCATTCCACCCGTCCGGCACAGCGAGTTGACCAGACCGCCTGTTCGCCCATGACCTGAGCCTGGCCTGTATCGCCCCACCATGCCTCCCGAACCTTGGGGGGACCACCATCTTGAGCAGGGCGAGCCCGGTCCCCGGTCTACGTGCGCACACGAACAGGGCGACGAGGCCGCCATCGACGGCGTCACTCGGACACCACCGGTGCCATTCGCCGATCGCCTCCACAACGGCGTCCGCGCCCTATCCGAGCCCTGCGGTTTCGACCGCACCCGGGAGCTGGCGCAGCTCATCGGCGCGTCCCGCGAGCCGATCAGCGAGCCCCTCGCCGACTTCACGCAGCGCAACCCGCTGTGGATCGAGCCTCTGGTCGCACGGGCTCTTCGCGGGCCCCAGATGCCGCCGGACGGCCTGTCGCCTTCCATTCGAACGAATGTTCGGGCTAAGGTCTGGTCTCGTGCTGATCGATGAACCCGTCTCCGCGGAGACCACCCCGGCGGGCCATCCGTCCCAGATCACCGGCGCGCGCGGCTGCTTCCGGGTGCGTCGCGTCCTGGAGCAGTGGCAGGAACCCGGCGCGGCCCGTTTCTACCGGTTGCAGATAGCCACGCCCGACGGCCTTGCCATCGCGGAGGTCGTCGGGCCGCCCACCGACGCCGCAGGCCCCTGGACGCTCCGCCGAATCTGGCCCTGACCTGACCCAGCGCCCCACCACCCGTCCCGCGCCCGCCCGCCGATCGCCCCGCCGGCCGTCCCGCGCCCGCGACGCTGGCCAACCCGCCGCATCTTGGAGTAGTTGCAGGGGCCCGCGCAGCCCGTTTCTATCGGCTGCAGATCGCTACGCCGGACGCTCCTGCGATCGCGGAGGTCATTGGACCGCCCACCGAGACCGCGACCTGGACGCTCCGCCGGATCTGACCCAGCCTCGGCGCCCGCCGCCTTGCCGGTCGCTCGGTCGTCCATGTCGGCCGCCGGGCTAGCCGCCCCGCCGCGTCCTGGAGCACTGACACGAGCCCGGCGCGCCCGTTTTTACCGGTTGCAGATCGCTAGGCCGGACGGCCTTGCCGTCGCGGAGATCGTCGGGCCGCCCGCCGACGCCGCGAGCCCTTGGACGCTCCGCCGAATCTTGCTTTGACCCGACGCCGGCCACCCGCCACCCGCTCCGCCACCCGCTCCGACCGGGCGCTCCGACCGGGCCGTCGACCGGCCCGCCCGCCGGTCGTGTCGCCTGTCATCCCATCGACCGCTCCGTTGGTCGCCCCGGTCGGTCGCTCTGTCGGCACTGGCGGCGGGGCGTGCTCATGGTCGGAGTTGCAGGACGATTCGGTTGGAGAAGCCTCCTCTCTCCGCGTGCTTGGCTGCCCGCCGCGCCTCCAGGTCGGCCGGTGTCATGTCGTGCAGTGCGGCGAGCGCGTGAACGACCTCCAGGATGTCGGCGAGTTCCGCGGGGTCGCCGGTGGCCGCGTACTCGCCGGCCTCTTCGTAGAGCTTGGCGCGCAGCAGGGACGCGTACTCGCCGGCCTCGGCGACACGGGACTCTCGCCGCTCGCCTGAGTCCCGCAGGAGGTCGGGGATCCGGTCGCGGACAAGTTTCTCGGTGCGTCCACCGCCCTCCTTGGTGCGATGCTCGGTCCCGCCGTTCCGGCGGTCCAGCGACTGGATCCATTTCACCGCCACCGCCGCCGTCTGTACGAGTTCGTTCCGCAGGGGAGCGGGTTCGGACTCGGCCAGCGCCTCGTGGAACTCCTCGGCGAGCACGTGCCGCCAGGTCAGTTCCCCGCGCGACCATGCGGCGGCGCAGTCGGCCTTCGCCTGGTCGGCTTCTCCGGCGAACGCCGGCCCGCTGCCGTCGGGGAACTCCTGGACGCCCCACATGCGGTCCTGCGCGGCGCGTTCGGCGGCGATGTTCGTCAGGACCTTCGCCAGGGAGCCCGGTTCTCGTTCGTCGTGCATGCCGATCGACGCTAACGGTCGCGGTGCTCCCGTGCAGGTGCTCTGCCGTCGATGCCGACGTCACCGTCCTTGTTCAGTCCGGGGCGGCGCCGCCGGGTTCGCAGCTCAGAAAATGGTGCAGGACGGGCGGCAGTTCGTCCCACAGCCACTCGTTCAGCGTGCCGGGGAAGTCCTCCGGCGCTTGGATGGCGAGGCGGCGGGGGCCCGTCCGTACGAGCCTCACAGGGACGGGGCCGTCGTCCCAGATCTGCTCGCGGATCCCCCAGAAGGCCGAGAAATCCGCACTCGTCAGTACCAGTTCCGAATGCAGGATGTGCTCGCCCTGGTGCCTGCCGAGGGGCAGAAGGCGCTGGGCGGTGGTCCGCAGAATGTTCAGGGCGGCGAGATCGTGCGGGCACGCCACACCGGTGATCTCCAGGTCCGGCAGGCCGAATCGGCGTAGCCCCCGGGTCGCGAGCCCGACGCAGGAGCAGCCGTCGATCTCGTCCTCGCCGACGGTGCATCGGCCGCCGTTCCGGTACGGCGGGAGTGCGGCGCCGGTCCAGTCGTCGGCGAGGACGAACCCGTCGGGGCGCGGCGCGGACGCCACGACCTGGTTCATGTCGAGGTCGACGGCGATGCCGCCGAGGGATTCGGCGAGGGCCTCGGCCGCCCCGCGTGTGACCTGCGGGCCGTGCGGAAGGTCGGAGACCGGTAGCACCGAGGTCACGCCGACATGCCAGGCGGCGCGGCGGGCCCGCTCGGCGTCGTCCCCGTCGGCGCTCGTCACCCGGCTCAAGTCCCAGGGCGACGTTTCGGCGCTGTGCGCGGTGACCATCAGAGCGGGTGTGCCGAGCCGCTCGGTCACCGCGGCGTCGAGCCCGCCGGCCGACGCCTGCCGGACGGCGGTCGTGACATCGCCGGGGGTCCGGTCGGCGGCGACGACGAACCGGGCGGTGGTCTCCTCGGGAACGGTGATGGTGATGGTGATGGGCAAGGGTGCCTCCTCGAGCCGTGGCGGACCGTGTGATGTCGTCAAGACTCCGGGAGGCCGGAAGGCAACGGAACTGGAATGTCGTTCTGTGGATAAAGCCAGTCAGATAGCACTGGAAAACAGGGCAAAAGCCGGAGTGGTGATTCTGTGTGACGGTTCGCTGGACGAGTCAGAGGTGCCCGGCCGCTTGCTCACCGCGGCCCGCGGCATGGGACGCTGAAAGGGTGAGCGCGATACGACGGCTGGGAATCGGCCTAGCAGCGGTGGGGCGGCCCGCCTACATCAACGTGGGCAGGACCGAGGAGTTGCCCAGCGAACGGGGTGTCGAGCAGTTGCGCGACGCGACCTGGCGTGTGCTGGACGGCGCTTACGCGGCGGGGATCCGGTGGGTGGACACCGCACGGTCATATGGGCGCGCGGAAGAGTTCTTGAGCGAATGGCTCGCCACTCGCACACCGGACGGTCTGACCGTCTCCAGCAAATGGGGCTACACCTACGTCGGCGAGTGGAAGACGGACGCCCCGGTGCACGAGGTCAAGGACCATGGCCTCGACCGTTATCGCGCCCAGTACGAGGAGACACGCGCTCTCTTGGGCGATCACCTTTCGGTCTATCAGGTGCACTCGCTCACGGAGGAGAGCCCGCTCTTCCACGACGTCAGGCTCCAGGCGGCCCTCGCCGAAGCGGCGGACGGGGGAGTGCGGGTCGGCTTCTCCACGTCCGGCCCACAGCAGGCCGAGACGATCCGCCGTGCGATGTTGCTGGAGGTCTCGGGCCGGCGGCTGTTCAGCACCGTCCAGTCGACCTGGAATCTCCTGGAGAGGTCCGCGGAGCCCGCACTCGAGGAAGCGCACCGGGCCGGTCTGCATGTCCTGCTCAAGGAGGTGCTGGCCAACGGCCGGCTCGCCGTACGGCCACCGAACGCGCTGCGGGCCATGGCGGCCGAGGAGTGCGTCGGCGCGGACGCGCTCGCACTGGCCGCCGCACTGAGTCGGCCCTGGGCGGACACCGTCCTGATCGGTGCCGTCAGCCCTGGCCAGTTGCAGGCGAACCTCGCGGCGACGCGGATCTCCCTGGACGAACGGCAACTGGACCTGCTCGCCGGCCTCCGCATCGCGCCGGAACGCTACTGGCAGGAACGGAGCGAACTGCCCTGGACCTGAGCCGGCTCAGGAGAGGCCCTCTACCAGCGCGTCCCAGAAGGCGGTCTCGTAGGCGTGCAGAAGCCGCGCGGCGCGGGAGGCGTCCGCGGGATCGTCACCGGAGGCCAGGCCGGCGGCGATGACGGTCAGAGCCTGCTCCTCGAAGCCGGGCGGCGACTCCGCGAAGTAGGAGAAGAACGCGACCGCCTCCTCCTCAAAGCCGTAGCGGGCACGGAGCGCCCTGGCGGTGCGGGCGCAGTAGGAGCCCCACTCCTCCAGATTGGCCAGCATGGCCAATGCCACCTCGGTGGACGTCCCGAAGGCGGCGCGCTGCGCCAGATAGGCCGGGTAGGCCTGTGCGAGCGGGTGGGGCTCGTGGGTTCTGAGATTCTTCTCACTCTCGCCGAGCGCGCCGGCGAAGCGATCCAGCAACGCCAGCGCCTGCGCCTCGCCCTGTGCCAGGCCCAGGAACATCCCGCCCGCCGGTGGAGCGGGGAAACGCGCCGCGAGCAGGGCGAAACTACGCTGATCGCTACTGACGATCCGATATTCCTCGGCAGCTAGCCAGACCAGGCGTTCTCGGGGCAACTCACCTGCTTCGAGCAGGTCGAGGAAGCGATTCCCGCCCGCCGCCGCGATGTCTCCGCGCGCCCGCGCGACCAGCTTCGAAGCACTGTCGTCGGTCATGTACCCAGAGCAACATCCGCGCGGCCCCGGCGTCAACGAGATGGCCGCCGATCGGCCCATGTGATCACCTGGATACGATGAAGACCGGAACGTCTACGCAGGTGTGGACGGAGTTGGGAGCGAGCGCATATGTCGGATTTCGAACTCAACCACGCGGGCGGCCGGATGCCCCTCGAGGTGACGGAGTCGACCGAGGGGCCGTCGGGACTGCGGGTGGGAAGCCTGCTGAAGGAGACGGGGCACGTCACACTCGACCCCGGATTCACCAACACCGCGTCCACCACATCGGCGATCACCTATATCGACGGTGAGGCGGGCATCCTCCGCTACCGGGGTTATCCCATCGAGGAACTGGCGGAGAAATCGTCCTTCCTCGAGGTGGCCTACCTGCTGATCTACGGTGAGCTGCCGACCCCCGGGCAGCTGGAGGAGTTCACCGACAGCGTCCGCAACCACACGCTGCTGGACGAGAAGTTCCGGGCCTTCTTCTCGGCCTTCCCGCGCCGTGCCCACCCGATGGCGGTGCTGTCGTCCGCGGTCAGCGCGCTGTCGACCTTCTACCAGGACAGCCTGGACCCCTTCGACCCCGAGCAGGTCGACCAGTCCAGCATCCGGCTGATCGCCAAGCTGCCCACCATCGCGGCCTACGCGTACAAGACGTCCAACGGGCAGCCGCTGCTGTACCCGGACAACTCGCTCGGGTACGTGGAGAACTTCCTGCGCATGACGTTCGGGCTGCCCACGCAGCCGTACGAGGTCGACCCGGAGATCGTGCGGGTGCTGGACATGCTCTTCGTCCTGCACGCC
The DNA here is from genome assembly GCF_039529375.1 of Actinomadura napierensis. NCBI lineage: Bacteria > Bacillati > Actinomycetota > Actinomycetes > Streptosporangiales > Thermomonosporaceae > Actinomadura > Actinomadura napierensis. Next base: position 76,174 of record NZ_BAAAMR010000006.1, on the reverse strand, counting down.
GACCACGAGCAGAACTGCTCCACCTCCACGGTGCGGCTGGTGGGCTCCAGCCAGGCGAACCTGTTCTCCTCCGTCGCGGCCGGCGTCGACGCCCTGTTCGGCCCGCTCCACGGCGGCGCCAACCAGGCCGTCCTGGAAATGCTGGAGCGCATCCACGAGAGCGGCGACGACATCGAGTCGTTCGTCGAGCGGGTCAAGAAGAAGGAGCCCGGCGTCAAGCTCATGGGCTTCGGGCACCGCGTGTACCGCAACTACGACCCCCGTGCGGCGGTCGTGAAGAAGGCCACGGGCAAGGTGCTGGAGGCGCTCGGCAAGTCCGACCCGCTCCTCGACCTGGCGATGCGCCTGGAAGAGGTCGCGCTGAGCGACGACTACTTCGTCGAGCGGAAGCTCTACCCGAACGTCGACTTCTACACCGGCGTCATCTACAAGGCGATGGGCTTCCCCACCAACGCGTTCACCGTGCTGTTCGCGCTCGGCCGGCTCCCCGGCTGGATCGCCCAATGGCGCGAGATGATGAACGACAGCTCCACCAAGATCGGACGTCCGCGGCAGGTCTACGTGGGCCCGGGCGAGCGCCACTACGTGGAGTCTTCCGCCCGCTGACCGGCGTCCTCCGCATCGCCCTGCGGCTCAGTGCGCAGCGGGCGGGCCCTCGGCCCGCCCGCGCGCGCTCGCGATACGGATTCGTTCCGCCGCAGGAGCCGGGAACGGCCAACGGATCCCATTCCAGCGGGCGCGGGGTTAGCCTGTGGGCGGCGAGTCCCCCCTGGCGGAAGGCGGCCTTGGTCGATGCCCTCCCTTGTCGAGCCCCGACTGTCCAGCCTTGACTTCTGGGCGAAGGCCCAGACGGAGCGCGACGATGTGTTCGCGGGTCTGCGATCCGCCGCGGGTCCCGTCTTCTGCCCCCTGCCAGACGAACCCGGCTTCTACGCGCTGACGCGGTACGCGCAGGTCGCCGAGGCCAGCCGCCGTTCCGAGGTGTTCAGCTCGGAACCCACGGCGGTCAGCCTCGTGGACCCGCCGCAGGAGATCGCCGAGTACTCCGGCTCGATGATCAGCCTCGACGACCCCCGGCACGCGCGGCTGCGGCGGATCGTGTCCCGCTCGTTCACCCCGCGCATGGTCGAGCGGTTCACTGGGGACGTCGCCCTCCTCGCCCGCCGGATCGTCGACGAACTGGCCGAGCGGGGCGCCTGCGACTTCGTCGAGCACGTCGCGATGCCGATGCCGCTGCGGATCATCTGCTCGATGATGGGCATCCCGGATGCGGAGTACGACGGTGTCATCGACGCCACGAACATGATCCTGGGGATCGGCGACCCGGACTACGTCGGCCCGGCCGGCGAGGACCGCGTCACCATGTTGCGCGAGAAGTTCGCCCACCTCCACGAGCTCATGGGGGATCTGGGGCGGCTGCGCCGCGAGCAGCCCGCCGACGACCTCGTGACCGCGTTGAGCCATGCGAACGTGGACGGGGAATCGCTCACGGCGGTCGAACTGGCCCGTTTCTTCACGCTGCTGGTCGTCGCGGGGAACGAGACGACGCGCAACGCGCTGTCGCATGCTCTCGCCCTGCTGACCGAGCACCCCGACCAGCGCGCGCTTCTCCTCGCAGACGTCGAGGGCCGCCTGCCGGACGCGGTGGAAGAGGTCGTCCGTCACGCGACACCGGTGACGTGGATGCGCCGCACCCTCTCCCGAGACTACGAACTGCACGGCCACATGTACCGGTCCGGTGAACGGGTGGTGCTCTACTACAACTCGGCCAACCGTGACGAGGCCGTGTTCGAGGACCCGCACGCGTTCGACATCACGCGCTCCCCGAATCCCCACGTCGGGTTCGGTGCGCCGGGGCCGCACTTCTGCCTCGGCGCGCATCTCGCACGCCGCGAGGTCACGGTTCTGCTCCGCGAGCTCTACACGCGCCTTCCCGGTCTGCACGCGACCTCGGCCCCGGTCCGGCAGCGCACCAGCTTCATCAACGGGATCAAGTCCCTTCCCTGCGCCTTCTGAAGCCGCGAATAGGGACATTAGCCCCGAACTCCCGGGCCTTATCCACAGAACTGCGTTCGACTATTGCTGGCGGGCGGCATGGACGAGGCTGTTGCGCGTCAGATTCGGCGCGACAGAAAGGCGCGACCATGCCCGCACAGACAGACCTCGGAGCGAACCACCTCGCCGTCCGCCTCGGGTTGGCCCGATGGCAACTGCGCCTCGGCCGGGAGCACGGCCTGCTCCCCGAACCCGACCTCGATGGCGAACGGTGGTCCGCCGGGCTCGTCGAGGAATGCGCACACCGCAGCGGCCAGGTGGTCACGCGGTTCGGCGAAGAGCCGCCGATCGGCGCGATCCGGGCCGCAACCCGGCTCGCCAGGCGCACCGGCCTCGATGTCGAGCGCTGCGACGTCGAGGTGCTGGTGGCCAGGGATCACCTGGAGGTCGTCAGCAGTTTCCGCGGACATCCGCTCTACTTGCTGCGCGATCTCGACGCGCTCGATCCCGAGAAGGTCCGCGACGTCGTCGCGGCCCGGAAGGGACCCTTGTTCGACAGCGTCGAAGCCGGCGGGGCGGTGATCATTCTGGGCTGGCCCAGGAAGACGTTCGACCGCATCGCCGGAGAAAGGACCCTGGCGAAGGACCGGTTCGGACGCTACGCGCTCGCCGACATCCGTGCCCTTGCCGCCGATGAGGAACTCGCGCAGGAGGTTCGGGAGGAGAAGCGCCGCCGGGCCCTGGCCAAGGCGAGACGGGCCGAGACCGACATCGAGGACGTCGTGCGCGGCTGGCTGCTGCGCTGCACCGCCTACGTCGACCGGGCCGCCGAGGAGCCGCCGGACCCCGCCCTCCTCGGCCGTGCGATCCGCGGCCTGAGGGGGACCAGGGCCGAGACCGCCAAATACGAGCAGGAGACCGGATGAGAAGCCCGCCCGAAGGCACCGATGCGGCCGGCACCGCCCGCAACGGCTGCCACCGCTCAACCCGGCGCCACGCGCCGACGCCGACGAGACGAACCCGGCCACGAGGCAGCATGTCGGCCTGCGAGAAAGCCTCGCGTGTGCCCGACGCGACGAGCGGACAGGCGGTCACGCGCGACGAGGAGGGACGTGCGGCGCCCCGTGAAGGTCCCGCACCTGTCCCGAGATGACGCACGGACGGGCGGTCACGTACGGCGAGGGGACGTGCGTTGGCCTTGGGAAAGTGCCGTACGTGTCCTGAAGGGAGGAGCGGGCGGGTGATCACATGCGGTGAGGGGGATGTGTATCGGCCTGGGAAGGTGTCGCACCTGTCCCGAGACGACGCGCGGATGGGCGGGCTCGTGCGGCGAGGGGATGTGGGGCGGTCCGGGAGGGTGCCGCATGTGTCCGGAGACGACGTGCGGGTGGGCGGTTACGGGCGGCGTGGGCCGGGGCGCCGGCCCGACGGGCGCCTTCCGTCCTCGGTTTGGCGGGCGAGCGCGGCGTGGAGACGGTCCCGGGCTTCGGTCCGGGACATGGCCGGAAGACGCTCGGGGAGATGGGCCGTCAACCCAGGGGACGCGTCGACCAGGCCTTCGTCGTCCACCAGGGCCCGGGCGCCCGTCCACGGGCCGAGAAGCACCGCGGAGAGCCCGCCGGGATGGCGGTCGAGGAGCGCGGCGATCCGCGCGGCCTCTTCCGCGCAGTCGGCGACCAGCAGGAGGCGGCGGTCGGGTGCCGCACCCGAGTTACGCCGGATCGCCAGCTCGGTCTCCAGGTAGGCGAGCGCGGCATCGAGGTTGCCCGGAATGAACAGACCCGCGGCGCCGTCATCGAGCAATTCGTCCTCGGCGAGACCGAAGAGTCTGGTGGCGTCGGGGCGAGGGATCACCACCAGGGAGCTGTCCCCGTGCTCGTCGAGAGCGGACAGGGCGAGCACCCGTGCGCTGTCGACCGCGCCGGCGCCCGCCAAACCCAGGGCCGGCACCGCGAAAGGGTCGAGGGAGGGCCGGTAGGTGAACGGGGCGGGCCGTGGGTCCGGCCCGGCGGTGGAGGCGGCGAGCACGGGCATTCCCGCCGTGGCCGCCGCGTAGATCCGGTGCCGGAACGGGTAGCAGAGTGCGGCAGCCGCCGGAAGGAGCAGGCCGAGCAGCAGCACCGGCTGCACCGGCCGCGCCTGCGGCTCGTCGTCGGCCTGTTCCCGCAGGCGCACGGTGGTCTGTGTGCTGTCCGCGCCCCATCTGGTCAATGTCGGGACCGGTGTCGGAACCGGCGCCGGCGCGACGCCGGGCGGAGCCTGCAGCGTAGGCCGGGGACCCGGCCGAGCGAGCGGGCTCGGCGGCGCGGGCCGCCGGCGTCCGGTCTTCGGGCTCCGCTCGAACCGTCCCCGCCTCCGGGCGGCGTCCCCATGTCCCGCCGCCCTCTTCCGGGAGCCGCCGTACATGGCCAGCCAGGCCTCCCTGCACAGATACCCGGTGTACCAGTCGCCGTTGACGAAGGCGTGCCGGCAGGAAGCCGACGCCGATCTTCGCGGATCGGGCCGCGGTCCCGGCGCCGCGTCCGCCGGTGTCGCGCTGAAGGAGATCACGCCCGCCACCGCGGTGCAGCCGAGCAGTCCGCAGGTACAGCGGACGATTTCGCCGAATATGTCGGTCATCCTGGGATCTGCCAGGAAACGGGTCATCTTCGCCCCGGGGGATCGCGTTGGTCACCGTCAGAATGCCGATCGTAGTCAATTCGGCTACGGAGCGTTGACCATTGCTCGCACTCGATCGACCGATCGTCTCACCGATGCCCCTGAAATGAGCCTCACGTCCATAATCGTCCGGATATGCCCACCGTGCTCGGCGCCCAGAACGAAGCCACACTTGACGACCGGGAAGGCTCACCTAAGCAAGCCGGAAAGTAAGGTCGCTCCACTCCGCACGGAAACAATCGTCATGAAACCCCCATATGCCTTCGCTGATCGAACCAGCATCGAAGCCAGACGCCTCCCGGTGCCGCCATGCCCACTGAAGCGAAGGAGACTTGGAAAGCCGGAACCAGGCAAGCCGGCCGTGTGCGTGGCCGGTCTCGACCAAGAGCACTGGTCGGCCGCCGGTGGCCCCGGCCTGGGAGCCGAGCTGGAACTGCCCGGCAAGGATGGGTCTGTCGGAGTCGACCAGTCGGCTGAGGAGTCGGCGAGCGAGGGGAGCTCACCGGCTATCGGGGACACGAACGGTCCGGAACGTCCGATGGGAACTCCCATGACGGGCCCGGTCCAAGGCGGCCGCCGTCGAGACCGGGTCGGTCGAGACCGAGGTACAGCGGGGTGGGATGCCTCGTTCGAGCGGAAGGCCGTCCGCGAGCAGGCGGTTGGCGCCTCGCGAGAACGCCACGGCCTAGATCGGCGCCGCCCGCGACTGGACCGGTCAACGTCAGGGGGATCGCCGTCGTCCTAGCCGAGCTGGGCCGGTGACGACCAGCGGTCGGGCGGCCGAACCCGGCGACGGCGGGCCCGGTCCGGCATGGATCCCAACCTACGGTTCCAGTCGCCGCTCTGGTCTGAAGAGTGAACGACGCCGTACTGGCGTGATCTGGCACGGATCCTATTCGCGAACACCGAGGCTGAGGATGACCGCGTCACCCAGATGAGGAGGGGATGGCGTGAAAAGACCCCGACAGGGTGTGGCTGCCGGGATCTGGTGTGCAGGTTGACGGCTTGGTGTTCGCCGGGCTGTGGGGTTCATTCTTCGATGGGACGACGGTGCCGTCTGGGGCGTAGGTATAGCGCTCGCGGGGTGTGGGTGCGGATGAATTCTCGGACGTCGGCTTCGGTGATCGGATCGGCGACGGGGACCGGAAACCCGAGTAGGCGGATGGCTTCGGCGTCGATGTCGGTGTCTCGAGGACGACCCTCGAGGATGAAGTCCAGCAGGCTGCGCACTGCTGCCTCACCGCCCAGCTCCAGGGGTGGAAGGGCAGAGCGTAGGGCTTCTGGTCTGGCTGGCCGGGAAGGGGCGTGGCGGGGGTGTTCGCCTGCCCAGTAGGGCTGTTCGAACTCCAAGGGGGGTGCCGATGCTCTCGATGACTCCACTGTCGGGAGACAGACTGAGTGATCGCAGAAGGGTGCCGTTCTCCCAGATCGCGTAGGCGAACCAGTCGGTGACGCTGTGCACGGCGTGCAGGATCACCCGGCCGCGGTAAGCGCTGGCGTGCAGCAGGTGGGCGGGGAGGTGGGACGGGCGGTCCACCATCACCTGCCGGTCGCAGAGCACGTCGATGCCGGGAAAGCTGCCTGCGTAGGCGATTCCTTGGTCGGGGCAGAAGTAGTCCTGCAGGTCGCCTGAGGAGGCGGTGGACCCGTCCCAGCCAGGGTTCGTTCGACTGATCAGCGCCGTGGTCGCGGGGAGGTCGGGCTCGGTCGCAGAGCACAGGAGGTCGGCGGGATGGCCGTCGGTGTAGATGAGGACGGCCGTTTTGGCACCCATAGGCGATCACCTTTTCGTGTTCCACCAGCTGGTCTGGCTCGGGTCGTAGCTTTGCGGAAACTGCCTGCTCACTCTGTCGCGATGACTGCGTTGACGACCGAGCGGGTGGTGGGTTCGTCTACGACCGTCTTGTCGGCGATGAAGGTGGTCAGCAGGGACCGGATGGCAACCGGCGACCGGACGGTGTTCCAGGTGTGCGCTACTCCCTCCATCTGATGCGTGTCTAAAAGGCGGCCCTAATGGTGCCGTTCGAGCGTGAGCAGCGGTTCAGCAGATACGGGTGCTGGTGCGCCGGGATCTGTGGCAACAGACTGCTCCAGGTGGTGGAACCCGATCTCCAGTTCGCTGGGGCTGAGTTGAGCGAAGAACGAATGGGTGCGCAGGCGCAGCCGTTCGAGCATGTCGGCGCGAGTCCCGACGGAGGGCTCGGTGACTGTGCCGAAGCCGGCGACGCGCCAGCCGGCTGAGGTGAACATCTCGATGACCTCGTGAAGCGGTTGGAAGAGCGAGGCGTCTACTTCAAAGCCGCGGGGGAAGTGCCCCAGCCACCATGGGCGGGGGTGGTGGTCGCTGAAGTTCGCGCGTAGCAGGAGCCGTCTGCCGGGCTTGAGAACCCTGGCCAGCTCTCGGACCGCTTGAGGCTTGTCCTGGACGTGATGCCAGGACAGGAACATCAGTGCGTAGTCGGCACTGCCGGTCGGCACCGGTATGTCTTCGGCCGAGCCTGGCAGATACCGCACGTCAGGGTGTGGAGGCTGCGCCTGTGCCATCTCGCGCATGCGGATCGACGGCTCGACGCCGGTGACCGGCCCGAATGCCTGCGCCAGCGCCGGGGTGAATCTGCCAGTTCCCGAGCCGACGTCCAGCCCTGCCAGCGGGCGCTGTTCGGGCAGCGCCGCTGCGAAGGCGCTGAGCCATGTCCGCAACTGCTGCTGGGTAAAAGCACGTCCCCGTGAGTAGTCCTGGTACTGCTCGGCGTCGTAGTCGATCCGTCGCATCACAGCTCCCGCCTCGGATGGGGTAGGCCAGCCCAAACGTATCGGGCTGATATATCGGGACGATATATAGCGTCGCGTTATGTCGCAAGCCGGAGGTGGCTGGCGGACGTGCTCGCGCCGGCGATGACCGATTACGGCCGGGCGCGATTCGGGCGGAGGTCGGTCGCGTGGTCGTGGACGCGACGTCGTGCCCTATGGCTTTTGGTCGAGCTGTCGGGTGGTTGCTTGAGGTGGCTGGGCCGATGTGTCCGTGCATGCGGGTGATCAAGTTGGCGAGGGTGTCTCTGCGGAGCTCGCGGTTTTCCTACGAGGGGTTGACGACGAGCGCCCGGTGAGGATCGGTCCTTCCGTCTCCCGGGGATGCGGCGGTCGGGTCTTCTTGGTGTTGGTCAACGAGTCCGGAGCGGAACGCGAGTGCTGTGGCTGCGGAACCCGTGCGTTCATCGCGGACAGTGAGGAGGCCTGGGAGGACGACGAGCCAGAGGGTGCCGGCTGCCCGTGTGGCGGCGAGGAGTTCGAGGCCGCGGTGGCCTTCTCGCTCGCCGACGACGGATCCGTCCGCTGGGTGACCCTCGGCCTGCGGTGCGTCAAGGACGGGTTCTCCGGCGTCTACGCCGACTGGAAGATCGACTATGGACCTACGGATCACCTGCTGACCATGGTCTAGGTCTGCGCAGCGACGGCCTGGGCAGGCGGGGGTTGGTAGAAGGTTCCGTTATCGGTTGTGAGGGGCTTGGTGGTGTGGGTGGGCGGGGGCTTGGCCCGTGAGGAGCGGGGCGGGTGGGTCAGGCGGCTTGGGGGTGTGGGGGGTCGGCGGGGGAGTGGAGGACGTCGTACATGCCGAGCGGGAGGGTGTCGCCGCAGAGCCAGTCGTTGACGGTTCCGGTGATGTCGTCGGGCGGAGCCACGGCGAGGAGGCGGGGGGTAAGGAGGGTCAGGCGGATCTGGAAGGGGTTCGGGGGGACGAGGTGGACGCGGCGGGCTGTACCCCAGAAGTCGCTGAAGTCGGACTCGGCGAGGGAGAGGACGGCGTCGATCGCGCGGGTGCGGTCGGCGGGGCCGGTGGACAGCCAGGACCAGTGGTCGGTCAGGAGGCGGCGGGCGGCGGTGCGCAGGACGTTGAGTGCGGCCAGGTCGTGCGGGCAGGCGACGTCGCCGATCTGCAGCTCCGGTAGTCCGAACCGGCGCAGGCCGCGGGTGCGCAGGCGGACGCAGGAGCAGCCGTTCAGGCCCTCGGGATCGCGGTCGGGATCGGGGGCGGTGCAGCGGCCGTTGGCGCGGAAGGGCGGCAGCGCGTCGCCCAGCCATTGGTCGGCCAGGACGAAGCGGGTCCGTTCGTCGGCGGGCGGCGTCAGGATGTGGCCGGTGACGAGGTCGGCGGGGACGCCGCCGGTCTCGGCGGCGAGGTGGAGCGCGGCGGCGCGGGCGACCTGCACGGCGCGGGGCTGGTCGGTGATCGGGGCGCAGGCGGTGACGACGGCGAACTCCGGGGCGTCCCGGAAGGCGCGTTCGCGTCGGCGGTCCTCGGGGCGCGGCGCCGTGATGCGGGCGGGGTCCCAGCGGAGGCCGGCGTCGTCCTCGCGGACGACCTCCAGGTGAGGCGAGCCGAGGCGGCCGGCGATGTGAGCGGCGTACGGGCCGCCCGCGCCGCGGAGCAGGCCGGGGAGGTCGTGCGGGATGCGCTCGGCGGCCACGGCGAACCGGGACGTCGTGGTGGCGGGGACCGGGAAGGCGATCATGTTCTCTCCTCGCTGGCGGGTGCCGGACGCCCACCAGCCTGCGGCCCGGCCGGAACAGAAGGAAGTCGAATCGCGTTCTGTGGATAACCAGGTCAACGCAGGGGAACCACCGCGTAAAATCGGAACTCGGCGGCCACCGTCGACTGCCGAATCGTGATCCGGTGGTGTGCCGCGGCCGGGTGAGCCTCGCAGGCCCCTGCCCCTGGATCCGCCGAATCGAACGCGGATCCGCGACCGACTGGCGAGAATCGCCGGACGCCCGATGCAACGTTGGGTAAAATCTCCATCACTCGTAGTTATGATCTTCTTTCCGTGCGGCCGGCCGGGGACCCGGGGCGCGGGGATCACCTCCCATATCGAAAGGCGAACGGCATGTGCCGACTGTTCGGAATGAGCACGGGCGGACCCCGCGTGCGGGCGGCCCATTGGCTGCTGGACGCGCCGTCCAGCCTGCGGGCGCAGAGCCACCGGATGCCGCACGGCGCCGGCCTCGGCTGGTTCTCGCTCGGCGGTGAGCCCGTGCGCGACCGGGCACCGCTGGCCGCCTTCGAGAACGCCGATTTCGACCTGCATGCCCGCAACGTCCCGTCCCACACGTTCGTCTCCCACGTGCGCGACGCGTCGGTCGGCGGCCTCACCGTGCACAACTGCCATCCGTTCGTCATGAACGACCGCTTGTTCGCGCACAACGGCGTGGTGAAGGGGCTCGACACGCTCCGGACGTGGCTGACCGACGTCGAGCGGGCGCCCGTCGCAGGCGAGACCGACTCCGAGCTGGTGTTCGCCTATGTGACCGCGGAGATCCGGCGGCGCGGCGACACCACCGCCGGGATCGTCGAGGCGGTGCGGCGGATCGGGGCCGAGCTGCCGGTGTTCGCGGTCAATCTGCTGATCGCCGAGGCGGGGCGGCTGTGGGCGCTGCGCTACCCCGAGAGCAACGAGCTGTGGGTGCTGTCGCCGGACAAGGGCGGGGCGAGCGGTCCCGCGGACGCCGCCGGGGCGGACGGGCCGGTGCCCGCCGTGGTGATCGCCAGCGAGCCGATGGACGACCAGTCCGGCTGGCGGCTGCTCGAACCCGGTGAGCTGCTCGTCGTGGACGGGCTGACCGAGACCTCGCTGTTCCCGTTCGAGCCGCCCAGGCACCGGCTGCGCCGCTCCGACCTGTCCGTGCGCGAGGCCGCGTCCCAGCAGGCGGTCGCGGCCGAGCAGCAGACGGCCGCGGCCGAGCAGCTGGTGGTCGAGCAGGCGGAGGGCGTGAAGGCCGCCGCGCTGCACGCGGCCACGGCGGGCGCGGGACCGGCCGCGACGGCCGGCGTCGTTCCGCTCCGGGGCCCGTTCGTGCCGGCGATCCTGCGGAACGCGCAGCCGAAGGCGGTCCGGGGACCGTCTGTCTAGTTCCGACACGCCGTTGACCACGGAAAAGACCAGCTTCGGCCGATTTTGCGCCGAATGGTGCCGCATCAGGGGCGGATTCAGGGGGAATGTGTACGTTGGGTAGATCAACACTGCTGTGAGCTGCGGGGACGGTCTCGCGGCCCAGCTCTGGAACAGGAGGTCCCCGTGACCCGAACGCTGTCGAGGGGCACCCGCGTCACCGGTGCCGAACGCACGCAGCTCGCCGCGGAGCTCGCACCCCGCTACGCGGGCGGCGAGAGCATCCGCGACCTGGCCGCCGAGACCGGCCGGTCCTACGGGTTCATCTACAACGTCCTGAAGGAGGCGGGCGTCCCGCTGCGCGGCCGCGGCGGCAACACCCGGCGCAAGAAGGCCTGACCCGCTCCCGACGTACCGCACAGCCGAGCACGAGCAGAAAGAGAACGGAACGCATGGCCGGACGTCCCCCTCGCCCCCCGGGGGGACCCCGCGCGCTAGGAACGGCCGGACGCCCGGGAGACCTCCGAGCGCCCGTTCAGGCTGGCCAGGTCGGCCGCAGCGCGGCCGGCGACCCAGCCCTCGTAGTTGGACACCGAACCCGCCCGGCCCTTGGCCAGGTTGGGGAACATCGCGTCGACGGCCCTCTCGACGGCCAGGTCGCGCGCCGCCAGCACGGGAAGCAGATCCGTCCCGCCGGCGTCCGAGGCCGCCCGGCTCGCCGCCTCGCCGGCCGCGCCCCGCAGGCGCTCTCCGATCCTCGCCGCGTAGGCGTTGAGGAACGCATGGCGGAACGAACGGGTCCGTGACCGCCCCCGCGCGTCGCGCCTCGGCCCGGCGTGCACCATCGCCGCGGTCGCCTGCACCAGCAGCGACGTGAACAGCATCTCGACCGCCGCGAGGTCGGCGGGAAACCCCAGGACCGTGGAGAACCCGAGTTCCCTGTGCCATACGGCGCGGCACCGGTTCGCTTCGGCCACCACGGTGAGCAGTACCGCCTTGGGCGCGTCGTAAGGGTTGTCCACCGCGACGCGGCGGCCCGCGGGCCCGCCCGGGTCGCCCGTCTCCGCGGCCAGCAGGGCGCGGTCGATGCTGTGCCGCGCTATCAGCTCCTGGGCGCGCGCGCTGAGCGCCTCCGCCTCCTCCGGGAACTCGGTCGACTCGGCCTTCGCCAGCAGGGCCCGGACCTTGCCGAGCATCCGCTGGTCGACGCCCTCGAACCCGTCGCGGACCGGCGCCTCCCGCAGCGGCGTTCCCGGCGGCGGGCCGATGCTCGCCAGCCTCGGCAGGCTCTCCAGCAGTTGGACGAGCTCGACGGCGCAGGCGACGAAGTCCGCGCGGCCGACCCCCTCGCGCTCGCACCAGGCGTCCGGGTGCTCGTCGTCGTCCTCCCACCACACCTCGGCGCCGAGGAGGCCCAGCTGGTCGCGCCACTGCGCGGCCACGGTGGCGGCGGAGTAGGCGCGCATTTCGGCGGCGATCGCGTCGGTGGCCAGCCTGCCGTGCCTGGCGGTGCGGCGGCGGCCCGCATACCGGACGACGTCGGCGGGCTGCCAGCCGCGGTCCCAGGCGAGGGTGACGCCGCGCCGCAGCCGCGCGGCGAGGCAGCGGCCGGAGGCACGGGCCCAGCCGGGCACGTCCGGGCGGTCGGCCAGCTCGGCCACGAGGAGCCGGAACCCCCCGGCGTCGGCCCGCGCCAGCGCGGCGACCGCCTCGGACGTCAGCGTCTCGGCCTCGTCCGCGAGCGGCGGCGCGGTCCCGCCGGGCGCCGTCTCGGAAGAGGATTCAGCCTGCCGTGGCCGCCACCACGCCTTCCGCACCGGTACTCCCGTCGTCCGAGGCTCCGTCACCTGACCACGAGGCATACTGCCACGCACGGGCGGGTGCCCGTGCGCGGACATCCGTGCGAAACGGGACTTTCACCATCGATGCGCCGTGGCGTCGGCGCGCGTTACCTTTGCGGGTCCTCGGCGCGCATCTCGTCCACCACGACGCTCTGGTAGGCGCGGGTGGTGTCAGGGACGTAGCTCAGCCGGGCGAGGGCCTTGCCGTCGTGGTCCCTGATCTCGAAGTGGTAGCCCTCGCGGGTCTCGCCCACGTGCGCGACCGCCTGGTCATGGCGGAGCCGGCACATGGTGTCGACCTTCTCCAGCGCCACCTTCAGGCTCCCCGCGTCGCTGATGAGCCGCGCCGGCTCACTCGTCTCCCAGATCTCGAACATGGTCGTGTCCTGTCGGCGGTCGGTCGGAAGGAACGGGCGGGGCATTCCAGACGTCGGGGACAGCTTGCGCTCATTTGATGGATCTTTCAATCAGTACAGGTATCGGATTGATCACTATTCGGAGCCGGGCACGGGCGCAGCGTCATGTTCCCATGTGAGGCCGGTGTCCGCTTTCGCCCGGGCGGATCCGGTCGGTAGGGTCGGGCGCACAGAACCGAATCAGATTCTGAAGGGGTCGGAGTGGACTACCGCGTCGTGTCCATCGTCCGCGACCACGCCCGGGACCGGGGCTCGGCCCCCGCCCTCACGGGGGACGGCCGGACGATCGGTTACGCCGAGCTGGACGAGCGCTCCAGCCGCGCCGCCCGCGCCCTGCTGGCAGCCGGGCTCGGCGCCGGATCGAGGGTCGCCTACGTGGGCAAGAACGCGCCCGAGTTCTTCGACCTGCTGTTCGGCGCCGCGAAGATCGGGGCGGTGACGGCTCCGGTGAACTGGCGGCTGACCCCCGCCGAGATCGCGGCCGTCGTCGCGGACGCGCAGGCCCCGGTGACCGTGGTGGACGCCGAGTTCGCCGCCCTCGCGGACGGGCTCCCCGGGCGGGTCGTGGTGACCGGCGAGGGCTTCGAGACCTGGCTGGCGGACCATCCGGCCGACGACCCCGGGTTCGTCGGCGAGCCCGGCGACATCGTCGTGCAGCTCTACACCTCCGGCACGACCGGCGTGCCGAAGGGCGTGCAGCTCAGCAACGCCAACTTCGAGGTGGGCGAGCGGATGGCGCGGCGCTGGCGGCTGGACGCCTCGTCGGTGAGCCTCGTGCCGATGCCGTTGTTCCACATCGGCGGCACCGGCTGGGCGCTGGCCGGCCTGTACGCGGGCTGCCGCCAGGTACTGGTTCGCGATATCGACCCGGCCGCGCTGGTCGACACGTTCGAGCGCGAGCGGATCAGCAACGCGTTCATCGTCCCGGCGGTCCTGCAGTTCATGTGCCAGGTGCCCGGCGCGGCGGAGCGCGACTACTCGGCGCTGCGCGCCATCACCTACGGCGCCTCACCCATCACGAGCGAGGTCCTGCGTCGCTCGCTGGAGACGTTCCGGGCCCCGCTGTTCCAGCTGTACGGGATGACAGAGACGACCGGCGCGATCGTCCAGCTGGAACCCGAGGACCACGACCCCGACGGCCCGCGCGCCCACCTGATGCGCTCGGCGGGCCGCCCCTACGACTGGGTCGAGGTGAAGATCGTCGAGCCGAGTGGGGACGCCGAGCGGGCGCCGGGGGAGGTCGGTGAGGTGCTGATCCGCTCCCCGCAGAACACCCCCGGCTACTGGAACCGGCCGGAGGAGACGGCCCGGCTGCTGGCCGGGGACGGTTGGCTGCGCACCGGCGACGCCGGGTACGTCGACGCCGAGGGCTACCTGTTCCTCACCGACCGGATCAAGGACATGATCGTCACGGGCGCGGAGAACGTGTACCCGATCGAGGTCGAGGAGGTCCTCGCCGGCCATCCCGGGATCGCCGATGTCGCCGTCATCGGCGTGCCCGACGAGCGCTGGGGCGAGACCGTCAAGGCCGTCGTCGTCCCGGCGCCCGGCGCCGTCCTGACCGAGGACGAGGTGATCGGGTACGCCCGCGAGCGGCTGGCCGGCTTCAAGCGCCCGCGCTCGGTCGACTTCGTGGACGCGCTGCCGCGCAACCCCAGCGGGAAGATCCTCAAGAAGGACCTGCGCGCGCCCTACTGGGAGGGCCTCGGCCGGACGATCGCCTGACCGGCGCGGAGGTCAGTCCTCGGCGACGGCCACCACCGTCTCCTTGGCCGCGGGTTCGAGGAAGCGCAGCAGGGCCTCTCCTTCGGCGGTCAGTTCGTCGAGGGCGGCGGGGGAGAGGGGCTCGAAGGGGCGCAGCCGCAGGGTGGCGACCCGGCGCTTGTACTCGGTCTCCCAGATGCCGCGGGCGAACCCGTCGTGCAGGAAGACGGCGCGCACCCGGAGGTTCTTCGTGGTGAGCGAGGGGCGGTGCGCGTCGGCGATGACGCGCCTGCGGTCGGCGTGGGCGAGGACCAGGCTGTCGAACTCGGGCAGGAACCGCGCCGGGGCCGGGACGCCCTCGCCCGGACGTGGCGCATCGGGAAGGTCGAACAGCTCCCGGCCCTTGTCGTCGGCGAAGACCGCCAGGTCCGTGCGCAGCCGTTCCAGCGCCTCGCCCACCGCGGACATGCCCGACCATGCCTGCGCGTCGGCCGCGGACGCCGGGCCGTACGCCGCCAGGTACCGCAGGGCGAGATCGTCGGCGGCCGTGCCGGCGGCCGGGGCATCGCCCAGCCAGCCGCCGGCCGAGGCGAACTCGGCGGAGCGCGGGAACGCCCACCTGTCCTGAGTCGGGACCATGACCAGCGGCACGCACATGCGCACCGCATAGCCGAGCGCGCGGTCATTGACGTCCGGGAACCGC
Source organism: Actinomadura napierensis (assembly GCF_039529375.1). Taxonomy (NCBI): domain Bacteria; kingdom Bacillati; phylum Actinomycetota; class Actinomycetes; order Streptosporangiales; family Thermomonosporaceae; genus Actinomadura; species Actinomadura napierensis. Next base: position 60,972 of record NZ_BAAAMR010000006.1, on the reverse strand, counting down.
TCCTGAAGCAGGGCCCGCACCTCGTTGAACGTGCGCGGCTTCTCGTCGAGCAGTGCGCGCGCCGCCGGGACGACCTGGTCCAGGTCGAGGCCCTCGGCCCGGTCTCCCAGGACGCGCATCGCCCCGTCCAGCATCGGCTGCATCGGCGTCCGGAACGCGAGGTAGTCGGAGGCGGTCATCAGGTGCAGCGTCGCGCGCATCATGGTGGCGCGGACGAGCGACCGGTCGTGCAGGGCCGTGTGCAGATCGGACGCCTGGAAGCCGTCCAGCCGCGTCCACAGGCCGACGAACGGCGGCTTGGGCTCCTGCGCCTGCATCCCGAACAGCCGCCCGACCGCCTCCGCGACGGGGACGCGTTCCCGCGCGAGCAGGAGCTGCCGTGCCAGCGTGGCCCTGTTGAGGGCCCGGACGCTGAGAGTGTCCGCCATCGATCCGCCTTTTCGCAGGCCCCGGCACGGCCGGGAACGTTCCGGAGATGCCGACCCTACCGAGGCGCCTGAGCCTCGCTCATGCCGGTGACGTCCGCGACGGTCTCGCGGACGCACCGGCGCAACCATGCGTGGGCGGGGTCGGCGTCGTAGCGCGCATGCCAGGCCAGCGACAGGTTCAACGGCGGCATGGGGAAGGGGATCGGCACCCACACCAGGCCCAGCCGCTCCACCAGGGGCCTGTGCAGCCGCTCGGCGGCGAACCCCATCAGGTCGGTCTCCCGGACGACGAGCAGCGCGGCGGCGACCGTCGGGACCGTCCCGGCGATGCGCCGTGACCGGCCCATGCCGGCGAGGAGCTCGTCGATCGGCCCGGCGAGGCGGCCGCGGCGCGTGTTGGTCAGCTGCGTCGTGGCGCACCAGGCGTCCAGGGTCACCTCCCTGCCGGCGAGCGGGTGCCCGGGGCGGACCACGGAGCAGAAGCGGTCGTCCAGCAGCGGCTCGACCCTCGTGTCGGGCGCCACGTCGGTGATCACGCCGATCTCCAGGTCGGTCGACGCGCGCCGCAGCAGATGCGTGTCGCGCGGCCCCTCCCCGAGGAAGCGCAGGGTCACGCCCGGAGCGTCCCGTGCCATCCGCTCGAGAAGGGGGCCGGACAGGACGGAGATGGTCCCCTCCTCCGCCTGCAGCGTGAAGGTGCCCTCCAGCATGCTCGGAGAGAAGTCGTCGTCCTCGGAGAACAGCGTGTAGGCGCGCTGCACGAGTTCATGCACCTCCGCGCGCATCGCAAGCGCGCGCGGCGTCGGCACCATGCCACGTCCCGACCGCACGAGGACGGGATCGCCGAGTGCCTTGCGGATCCGGCCGAGTGTGCGGCTCATCGCGGGCCCCGACAGGGGCAGGCGCTCCGCCGCGCCGGTGACGCTGCCCTCCTCCAGAAGCGCGTCGAGCGCGACGAGCAGGTTCAGGTCCAGCCTGGATTGCATGAAACGCATTCCTCACGTGCAAAAGATGCATTTGTAAGCAAGTCACCGCAAGCCTACGTTGGAGATCGCGGAGGCGGCGCGCGCGGCCGGATCCCCGCCCCGCACCTTTCTGCTCAGCCCTGCTCAGCCTTTTCCGGCGCGCCCGAAGCGCGCCCCCGAGCGACTCCGAGGAACCCCTTCATGACGATCGATGCCGTCCGCGCCGCCGCGCCGCCGGACCGGGGACGCGCCGCCCGGCGCGCCATGCCGCCGCTGATGTCGGCGTGCGTGGTCCTGGTCGTGGCGATGGTCGCGGCGATCAACCTCTCGATCCCCGAACTGTCGGCGAGCGGCCTGCACCCGTCCGCGACCGGCCTGCTGTGGATCGTCGACTCCTATGTCCTGGTCTTCGGCTGCCTGCTGATCCCCGCGGGCGCCGCGGGCGACCGGTTCGGGCGCAAGGGCGCGTTGCTGGCCGGCCTCGGCGTCTTCGCCGCGGGCTGCCTGCTGTCGGCCGCCGCCCCCACCGTCGCCGTGCTGCTGGCCGGCCGGCTGGTCACCGGCGTCGGGGCCGCGCTCATCATGCCCGCGACGCTGTCCCTGCTGCTGCAGGTCACCGAGCCGGCGCGGCGCCCGCAGGCCATCGCCGTCTGGACGGCCGCCACCGGCATGGCGGGCGCCGTCGGCAACCTCGCCGGGGGAGCGGTGCTGCAGTGGCTGCCCTGGCAGTGCCTGTTCCTGGCGGGCGTGGTCGCCGCCGCCGCGCTGGCCGCGCTGGTGGCCTGGGCGTCCCCCGCGGGCGAGCGACACCGCGCCGACCTGGACGTCCCCGGCGCGGTCATGCTGACCGCGGCCCTGTTCGCGCTGCTCTTCGGGATCATCGAGGGCCCCGAGCGGGGCTGGACGTCCGCGCCGGTACTGGCGGGGTTCGGCGGCGCCGCCGTCCTGCTGGCGGCCTTCGCCGTCCACGGGATGCGCGCCGCGCACCCGCTGCTCGATCCGCGGCTGTTCGCCGCAGCGCGGCTGCGCAGCGGCGTGCTGGGCATCGGGGTGGCGTTCTTCTCCCTGTTCGCGTTGTTCTTCGTCAATGCCCAGTACCTGCAGTACGCCAAGGGGTACTCGCCCCTGGTCACCGGTGCGGCGATCGCCCCGCTCGTCGTCGGCATGATCGCGGTGTCGCGGCGGAGCGTCGGCCTGGCCCTGCGGTTCGGGAACCGCCCGGTGATCACCGCGGGCCTGCTCGTGATCGCCGGCGGGCTCGTCCTGCTCTCGTTCGCGGACGCGTCCACGCCCTACGCGCTCTATGCGGCCGACCTGCTGATCATGTCGATCGGCATGGGGTTGTGCGTGCCGCCGCTGTCGGTCGGCGTCATGTCAGCGCTTCCGCCCGAGCGGGCGGGGCTCGGGTCGGGGCTGAACAGCGCCGCCCGGGAGATCGGCAGCGCGCTCGGCGTCGCGGTCCTGGGGACGGTGCTGACCGGCCGGTTCGCGGACGGCCTGCCCCCGGCGCTCGCCGGGCACGCCCACTCGGCGGGCGAGGCGATCGCCGCGGCGGACGGGGCCGGCGCCGGGCCGGACGCGCACCACCAGGTGATCGCCGCGTTCACCGGCGCGATGTCGGCGGGGTTCCGCGTGGTCGCGGTGATCGCCGGCGCGGCCGCGGTGCTGGTCGCCGTGGGGCTTCCGCGCCGGAACGGGGCGCAGGAGCCTGGCCGTGGCGACACTTGAGATATATCGTGTCCATCCAATACGCGATATAACGCGTCCGAGAGGGGTGATGATGACCGTGGAACCGAGCCCGCCCGCACGCGGCGTCCGCGGCAGGCTGCTGGACCGGATGTTCGTCCGGGGCCGCGTCGAGGACGTCCGGCAAGCACCGGGACGCATGCGCTGGATCAGCATCGGCGGCGTCCCGGGGCTGGAGTGGAAGCCCGGCCAGCACATCCGCCTGCACGTGGTGGATATCACCTCGGCTCGGACGTGGATCAGCGGCAAGGCGCGCGACGCGCTGCGCACCTACTCCGTATGGGACTACGACGCGACCTCCGGCGTGCTGGAACTGTGCGTCATGGACCATGAGGACGCTGGGCCGGGTGCGCGGTGGGCGCGGACCGTCCGGCCGGGGGAGGAGGTCGTCTTCAACAAGCCCGAGGGCTCGTTCGTCCTGCGCCCCGCTCCGTACCACCTGTTCGCGGGCGAGGAGACGGCCTCGGTCACCTTCGGCGCGATGCTGCGCGCCGCAGGCCCCGACGAGCCCGCGTACGGCGCGGTGGAGATCGCGGAGCCGGAGCGCCGGCTCCCGCTGCCGAGGGCGGAGGAGCTGTCCTGGTGCCGGCGCGGGGACGCCTCCGCTGCTTCCTCGGAGATCCTCGTGGACGCCGTGCGCCGGCTGGATCTTCCCGAAGAGCCGGGGTGTGCCTACGTGGCCGGGGAAGCACGGACCGTGCAGGCCGTGCGCGCCCATCTGGTCCGCGAGCGCGGCTGGCCCCGCAGATCCGTGCTGGTCAAGCCGTACTGGACGCCGGGCAGGCGCGGGATGGACTGATCGCGAACGAGCGTCGGGGGCCGGGGTTACGGGGCGATATTTCGTAAAATGCACGTGCATCAGCCCTTGCACCTGCACGCCATTCCTAGCAGGATTGCCCCGGACCCCCGCACGTGAACTCGCCCGGAGATCGCGATGACCGCACACTTGAGCGACAGTGACCGACAGGCGCTGCGGCTGGCCCAGGATCTCCGCGAGGAGATGCGGGCGGCGCTGCCCCAGCTCCCCGCAGCCCCCTCGGTCTCCCCGTTCGTCGACCAGACAGGCACGCCCAGCGTCCTGCTCCGGATGGACGCCGACACCGCCCGCGCGCTGATGGCCGTCCTGGCCGAGCGTCGCACGGATCGGACGGCCCCTCCGGCGCCGGAACCGCGCCGCGCCGACGGATCCCACGTACCGCCGCCCGTGCCCCCGCCGGGTGCTCCGCAGGCGTCCCCCGCGCCGTACCAGCCGATCGTGGCGGCCGCCCAGTTCGCCCAGCCGGACTATGCGCAGCCCGCCTATGCGCAGCCGGCTTATGCGGAGTCCCCGTTCGCCGAGGCGCCGGCCGTCAACCCGGTGTTCGCCGGTGGGACGGGACCGACCCCGCTGGTGCCGTCGGTCTACCCGACGCGCTGACATCCGGGCCGCCGCGCGCGGTCCGCGGCCCGGCGCCCGCCTCCGTTTTGGCCGCCGCCGGGCCGTCTCCAGGTCGCCCTGTGCGCAGGGCCTGTTCGTACATCCCGCAGCCCGTCCGGACCCTCCGGACGGGCTTTCTCGCGTGCGCGGGGCGTCCGATGCGGCCCCGCATAAAGATCATTAATGTCGGATAAAGATCGTTCTTTAAGATCTTTTCCGTTAGGGCTCGGGCCGCGCACCCATGCGGATCCCTTGCGGGAAAGGCGATCCCGCCGACCGGCCGCGAAGAAGATCTACCTTCGCAAAGGTAAAGAAATCGCCCATTTGACTCACGTGCGGTAATGCCGGATATAGTCAACGCCAGGTCGAGGTCAAAGCACCGCTGACCTGGCCAATCGCATAGCCGCCGCTTCCCGCCCGCCAGGCGGGATCCCTCCGCCGAACCACGGCCGTACCATGCACCGGCCGTGACCGTGCAGGGCCACCGAGCCCCCGGTCGGCATTCTTCCCGCTTCATCGAAGCCCGCGTCGCGCGCATGCCCGAGAACGGGCCCGCGCATCCGGACGCGAGCGCGGTCCGCCATGCCCGCGGACCGATTCAACGCGGGTTCCTTTTCGCGGCGGCATTCCGAGTCCCGAGTCTCGGACCCCGTTCCCATGCCCGGAAGCCCCCTGTGCCCCGGCGCCGGAACGGCAGCCCTGTACGCCGAACTAAGGATCCATATGCAGCAGCGGACGATCAATCGCGTGTTGACCGGTGTCACCGGCGCGGCTCTTGCCGGGATGCTGGTGGGCGGCGTGGCGGCCGCCAGCCACGACGACTCCGCTCCCCAGCCCGACAAGCTTCTGGCGCAGCAGCAGGACATGGCCGCGCAGGAGAACAAGGCCCCCAAGAAGGACGCCTCCACCAAGACCCTGGCCGAGTCCCGCTCGAAGGCCTCCTCCTCCAAGGACGAGAAGGCCAAGGCGGCGGACTCCAAGACCAAGGACTCCAAGAAGAAGTCCGACGGTCCGAAGGCGATCCTCAGCGGCTCGACCACCGCGTCCTACTTCTGGGACGACGGCTCGGGCGTGAACGGCGACACCGGCGCCCCCGCCAGTGGCAAGCCCATGCAGAAGGGCCTGTTCGCCAGCCCGAGCTGGCCGCTGAACACCAAGGTCAAGGTCACCTACAACGGCCGCAGCGTCACCGGCTTCATCGGCGACCGCGGGCCCGGCGCGCCTTCGCACGACGGCGTCATGCTCGACCTCGACACCTACACCTTCCGCTACCTGCTCGACGGCGAGAAGCCGGACAGCAAGTACGACGCCGGCACCGGCGAGGGACACCTCCAGGGCGTCAAGTGGCAGGTCCTGTCGTGGGGCTCGGGCCCGGGCACCAAGGGCGACCCGCAGCCCCTCGGCTGACGCTGTGAGGGACCTCACGGAGAACCTCTCAGCGACGCTTCCGTGAGCCGTCCCGCACCCGTCTCAGCGGCTATTCCGGCAGGGCTGCCGGAGCGCATGGAACGAGGACGTCCCGGCGATCATCCCGATCGCCGGGACGTCCTCATGCGTGCGGGCGCCGCCGCGCCGCCCGCGTCACGCCGCTAAGCGCGGGCGGGCGGCCAGGAGCCGGTAGAGCGCCTCGGACGCGGCGTCGATGCGCGCGACCGAGCACGTCTCGTCCGTCACGTGCGCCTGCTCGGGGTCGCCGGGTCCGTAGACCACCACGTGCGGCCCGCCGAGCATGCCCGCCAAGACCGACGCGTCGGTGAAGTACGTCGCGTACTCGGGCGTGGCGCCGGAGGAGCCGGGCGCGAGCAGGTCCAGGACCTCCGGCATGCCGGGCGCGGCGGGGTCGGTGGCCACGCCGGGCAGGTCCACGAGCCGTTCGATCTCGACCTCCCCGCCGCACAGCCCGGAGATCACCGCGACCGCCTCGTCCGCGCCGAACCCGGGGACGGTGCGGACGTCCAGCCGCATCTCGGCGTGGTCGGGCACCAGGTTCGGCTGCACGCCGGCGTGGAAGGTGCCCACGTTGACCGTCGCCGCCCCGTGCGTGGCGCTCACCGGCCACCCCGTGTGCGCGTGGACGCGGGCCGCGGCGCCGGCCAGCGCGACGAGGGCGTTGCGGCCGAGCTCCGGCCGGGACCCGTGCGCGGACACGCCCCGCGCCGTGGCCTTCAGCCAGAGCGTGCCCTTGTGGCCGAGGACCGTCCGGTTCCCCGTCGGCTCGGCGACGACCAGCAGGTCCGTGGCCGCGAGCGCGGCCGGATCGAGCACCGCCGCCCCGTCGCAGCCGGTCTCCTCCCCGAACGTGAACACCAGCTGCGGGGCCGGCAGGCCGTCGCGGGCCGCGCGCAGGGCAGCCTCGATCTGGCAGGCGACGCCCGCCTTCATGTCGCTGCTTCCCCGCCCGAGCAGCCGCCCGTCGCGCACGTCGCCGCACAGCGGGTCGAACGACCAGCCGGACGGATCGGCGGGCACCGTGTCCAGGTGCCCGGTGAACGTGACCGGGACGCGCGGCGCCGCAGGCCCGTGCCTGGCCACCACGTTCGCCCGGCCCTGCGCCGGCTCGTCCACGCGCACGTCGAATCCGGCGGCGTCGAGCACGCCGGCGACCAGGTCGGCGGCCATGCGCTCGCCGCCTCCCCGGGTGTCGATCCGCACCAGCCGCCGCGCGAGATCGAGCGCCTCGCCCATCTCCTGACCTCCTCTTCCGGGCCCGGCCGGCGGCCGGGGACGTCTCAGGCCCGCGCCCGCGTGCTCTCCCTGATCACCAGGGTCGGGACGAGCGCGATGTGCGCCGACGGCCCGCGGTCCCCGGCGGCCTCGCCCGCGGCGGCCGCCAGAAGCCGTACGGCCTCGGCGGCGATCCGCTCGCGCGGCTGGTCGACGGTGGTGAGCGCGGGCTCGCTGAGCCGCGAGAACTCGATGTTGTCGTACCCGGTGACCTGGACCCGGCCGGGGACGTCCACGCCGTGCGCCCGGCAGGCCCGGGTGACGCCGAGCGCGATCAGGTCGTCGGCGCACACGATGGCGTCGGGCAGGTCGCCGGCGGCGATCAGCCGCGCGGCGGCCGTCTCGCCCCATTCCACGCTGTAGTCGCCGAGCAGGATCCGGTCCGGGTCCACGGCGATGCCGAGGTCCTCCGCGCGGCGGCGGAACCCGGCGAAGCGCTGCTCGGTGGAGGAGTTGGTCAGCAGCGAGCCGGCGAACGCCGCCGAACGCGCCCCGCCCGCGTGCAGGTGGTCCATGACCTGGCGCATCGCGGCGACGTCGTCGACGCCGACCCAGTCGGTGCTGGTGCCGCCGACGAACCGGTCGAGCTGGACGAGCGGCAGCCGGCCGGCGGTCTCCTGGACGGCGGCGCCGCTCAGCGTGCCGTGGCTCGGGCTGACGATGATGCCGTCGACGTTGCGGGCGACGAGGGTCGCCAGGCGCCGGGCCTCGACCTCGGGGTCGGACCGCGCGTCGCAGAGGAACAGCTCCTTGCCCTCCCGGCCGAGGGCGTGCTCGACGCTCTCCACCAGCGAGGTGAAGAACGGGTTGGAGATGCTCGGCACCACCATGCCGACGGTGTCGGTGCGGCTGTTGCGCAGCGCGCGGGCGATGGAGTTGACCTGGTATCCGAGCTCGTCGGCGGCCTTCCTGACCTTGCGCTGGACCCCCGCGGACACGGGCCCGCGGCCCGACAGCACGCGCGACACCGTGGCGGTGGAGACCCCGGCCCGCTCGGCGACCTGGGCGATCGTGACCCGCTGCAATCGTTTACCTCTCCAGCTTGGCGGAAGCCCGGATGCTGGGCAGTGCAATGACGGCTGATCCGATCATAGCCCCTTGACGGCCTGCGCATCTCGTATCTACGGTGCAGGACAACACGACTGCAATCGATTACACAGGAGGCGACATGGTGAGGGCGACGGGGAGCGAGCGGGCTTTGGGCGTGTTCCCGCCGAAGCCGAACGCCGTCGAGGAGCTGTTCGGCACTCCCAAGGTCGTCGTCGGCGCCGTGCACCTGCCGCCGCTGCCGGGCAGCCCGCACTACGAGGGCGTCCCGCTCGACGAGATCTGCACGTTCGCGATCGAGGAGGCACGGGCCTACCTGGACGGCGGCGCCCACGGCGTGATCGTCGAGAACCACTGGGACATCCCGTTCCTCAAGCCGGGCGAGCACGGCTACGAGACCGCCGCCGCCATGGCCGTGGTGACCGACCGGGTCCGGCACGCGACCGCCGGGCGGGTCGGCGTCAGCATCCTGTCGAACGCCGCCGAGTGCTCGATCGCCTCCGCCTGGTCGGGCGGCGCCGGGTTCGTCCGGGTGAACCAGTGGGCCAATGCCTACGTCGCGAACGAGGGGATCATCGAGGGCCAGGCCGCGCACGCCACCCGCTACCGCAGCCGGATCGGCGCGAACCCCGTCAAGATCTTCGCGGACGTGCACGTCAAGCACGGCGCGCACGCGATCGTCGCGGACCGGACGCTCGCCGAGCAGACCGAGGACGCCGAGTTCTTCGGCGCCGACGTGCTGATCGCGACCGGCTCGCGGACCGGCGACGCGGCCGCCCTGGACGAGGTCGAGGGCATCGCCGCGCACACCACGCTGCCTGTTGTGATCGGCTCGGGGATCAGCGCCGGCAACGTCGGGGAGCTGCTGCCGGCCTGCGACGGAGTGATCGTCGCGTCCTCGGTCAAGGACAACGGCCGCTGGTGGGGCCGGGTCGACGCCGCCAAGGTGCGGGAACTGACCGCCGCCGCGGCGAAGGCGGGCGTGGTCCTGCCATGATCGTCTTCTGCGGCTACGCCAACGCCGACCTCACGGTCGCCGTCCCCGTCCTGCCGGGGCCGGCCGCGCGCGTCCAGGCGACCGCGGTGCGCCGCGGCGAGGGCGGGATGGGGGCGAACGCGGCGGTGGCGGCCGCGCGGATGGGCGCCGACGCGCGCTTCGCGGGCGTCGTCGGGCCGGACGCGGCGAGTACCGCCTTCCTCGACGCGCTCGCCGCCGACGGGGTCGGCACCGAGTGGACGTCCCGCACCGGCGTCCTCACCACGGCCGTCGTCCTGCTGACCCCCGACGGGGAACGTTCCATCATCAGCCAGGACGACCAGGTCACCACCGAGCACGTCGCCGTCGTCGCCGCGAAGGCCCGCGCGGCGGGCGCGGACTGGCTCTACCTCGACGGGTACCGCTTCCCCGCCGCGGCCGGCGTGCTCGGCGAGGGGCGGCCGGGGGTCGTCGTCGACCTCGACGGCTGCGACGGCGCCGAGGCGGCGCGGGCCGCGCTCGCCGCCGCCGACCACGCCGTCGTCGGCCGCGCACAGGCCGCCGCGTTCCTCGGCGACGACGCCGCGCTCGCGTCGGCCGCCACCCGGCATCGGGTAAACCTGGTGGTCACGGACGGTTCCCGGGGCTGGACGCTGTTCACGCCGGACGGCGCCCGGCACGCCGGCGCGGCGATCGAGGTGACCGCCGTGGACGCCACCGGCGCCGGGGACTGCTTCGCCGGCTCCTACTGCGCGGAACTGGACCGCGGCGCCGGCCCGCTGGAGGCGGCACGGGTCGCCGCCGTCGCCGCGGGCCTGTCCTGCACCCGTCCTGGGGCGCGCGCCGGGCTCCCATATCGCGAGGCCGTCCTCGCGTACATCGACTCCGCCGGAGCGGACCTCGCCCAGGCGAACACAACTCGAGCACACCCGGCCCATAAGGAAACAGCCGGCACCGGAACCGGTCCGGAAGCGCCCTCCGCGCTCGCGCGGCGCCAAGGAGAGGAGACATGATGCGACGCACGGTGTCCGCCGCGGTCGCGCTCGGCCTGCTGCTGACGGCGACGACCGCCTGCGACGTGCAGGCCCGCAAGGAGATCGCGGCCGAGAAGAAGGCCACCGAGCAGGGGCCGCCGCCGCCCAAGAGGATCGCGCAGTCCTGCAAGGTGCAGGGGCACACCCCCAAGATCGGGCTCGTCCCGATCAACCTCCAGGCGCTGTTCTTCAACCAGATCAACACGGGTGCCAAGGCCATCGCGGCCAAGGCGGGCGCGCAGGTGCAGGTCGTCAACGGCAACGACGACTCCACCACGCAGGCCAACGCCATCGACGACATGGTCGCCGGCCACTACGACGCGATCATCGTGGACGCGGTGGACACCGAGGGCATCAAGCCCGCGGTCCGGCGAGCCCAGGCCGCCGGCATCCCGGTCGTCGCGGTGGACGCCACCGTCGACGACCCGGCGGTCTCCACGCAGGTCGGCACCGCCAACGCCGAGGGCGGCAAGCAGCTCGCCGACGCGCTGCTCAAGATCTCCGGCGGGAAGGGCGACATCGGCGTGGTCGGCGCCCTCAACAGCACGATCCAGAACGAGCGGCAGAAGGGCTTCACCGACGAGGTCACCGGGCACGGCATGAAGATCAAGAACGTCGTGGACGGCCGCAACATCCAGGAGAACGCGCAGACCGCCGCGGAGAACCTGCTGACCGGCAACCCGGACCTGCCCTACGCCTACGCCACCGGCGAGCCCGCCCTGATCGGCCTGGCCGCCGCCGTCGTCAGCCAGCAGCGCACCAAGGACCTCCAGGTCGTCGGCTGGGACCTGTCCAGCCAGGCGGTGGACGGGCTGAAGGCCGGCTGGATCAAGGGCGTCGTCCAGCAGAACACCTTCCAGTTCGGCTACGACGCGATGAACGCCGCGATCGACCTGGCGTGCGAGCGCACGGCGCCGAAGGACGTCCCCGTCCCGACCCAGATCGTCACCCCCGCCAACGTCGGGGACTACCTGTACTACCTGGAGAAGTGATCATGGGCGATCGACCGCTGGTCACGCTGAAGGGCATCACCAAGTCGTTCGGCGCGGTGCAGTCGCTGCGCGGCGTCGACCTGACGCTGGCGCCCGGCGAGGTCCTCGGCCTCGTCGGCGACAACGGCGCCGGCAAGTCCACGCTGATGAAGGTGCTGGCGGGCGCGGTCCAGCACGACGCCGGGCAGATCGCGATCGACGGCCGGGAGGTGCGGTTCGTCAGCCCGGCGGACGCGCGCCGCGAGCGCATCGGCATCGTCTACCAGGACCTGGCGCTCTGCGACACCCTCGACGTCGCGAGCAACCTGTTCCTCGGCCGCGAACCCCGCAAAGGGCCGTTCATCGACCGGCGCGCCATGCACGAGAAGGCCGCCGAGACCCTGTCGGACCTGCACGTCCGGGTCAAGTCGACCTACCAGGAGATCGGGCACCTGTCCGGTGGGCAGCGGCAGGCCGTGGCGATCGCCCGCGCCGTGTCGTTCAAGCCGCGGGTGCTGATCCTGGACGAGCCGACCGCCGCGCTCGCGGTCGCCGAGGTCCGCCAGGTGCTCGCCATGATCAAGGACGTCGCGGCGCAGGGCGTCGGGGTCATCCTGATCACCCACCGGCTGCAGGACCTGTTCGAGGTCTGCGACCGCATCACCGTCATGTACGAGGGCCGCAGCGTCGAGGACGAGCCGGTGTCCGCGCTGGACATCGAGCGGCTCGTCGCCATGATCACCCGTTCCGGCACCGAGCACACCGAGGAGGTGGCCTGATGAGCGTGCAGGCCCCGCCCGCCCCGACCGTCCTGGCGAAGACCCCGAGCCGCTGGGAGCGCGCCAACAAGGCGACGCTGGCGATGCTCGGCGTCACCGTCGCGCTGTTCGCCGGCTTCGGCTTCGGCGCCGACAACTTCCTGAGCTTCGACAACATGTCGAACCTCGCCACCCAGGTGGCGATCACCCTGATCGTCGCGGTCGCGATGACCTTCGTGATCACCACCGGGCAGATCGACCTGTCGGTGGGCTCCACGGTCGCGTTCGTCGCGGTCGGCACGGCGGAGATGCTGAAGGCCGGCTGGGACTCCTCGATCGTGATCGTCGCGGCCCTGGCGGCCGGGCTGTTCTGGGGCGCCGTCAACGGCTGGCTGGCCGCCTACCAGAAGATCCCGCCGTTCATCGTCACGCTGGCGACGATGTCGGTGATCCGCGGGCTCGCGCAGCTGTGGACCAAGGGGTTCTCGGTGCCGATCGACCGGCGGCTGTACGTCGCCAAGATCGGCGAGGCGAAGTTCCTCGGCTTCTCCGCGCTGGCGTGGATCGCGCTGGCCACCGTGGTGATCGGCGGGATCCTGCTGGCCAGGACCCGGTTCGGCAACTACGTCAACGGCATCGGCTCGCAGGAGGAGTCGGTGCGCCGCGCGGGCGTCAACACCGCCCGGATCAAGATGATCACCTTGATGTTGGCCGGGCTCGCCGCGGGCGTGGCCGGGCTGCTCACCGCGGCGCGGCTCGGCTCCGGCTCGGCCAACTCCGGGCAGGGCTTCGAGCTGACCGTGATCGCCGCGGTCGTGCTCGGCGGCACCGACCTGTTCGGCGGCCGCGGCACCATGATCGGCAGCATCATCGGCGCCGTGATCACCGGGGTGATCGCCAACGGGCTGACGCTGCTCGGGGTGAGCCCGTTCCTCACCCCGATCGTCACCGGGCTGGTGCTGCTCGCCGCGATCTGGCTGAACCTGCGCGGCCGCTCGATCTCCGAGTTGGGCGCCAAGCTGCTGGGACGGACATGACCGTTCCCCAGAGCCGGCCGGGCACCGTGCCCGTGATGACGGTGTCCGGGCCCGTCTCCAGCGACGGGCTCGGGCTCACCCTGACCCACGAGCACCTGCGCAACGACGTCCGCAAGGCGGTGAAGCCGGCCACCGACCCGGCCCTGGCGTTCCTGCGCGATGCTCGGACGACGCCGGGCCTGTCGTGGCTGCTGCGCGAACGTCCCTACGACTGCCTCGATCACTGCACCCTGGACGACGACGCCGCGATGCTGTCCGACCTGCGGGCGTTCGCCGCGACGGGCGGCGGCACGGTCGTCGACGTCACGCCCGGCGGCCTCGGCCGCGACCCCGAGGCGTTGCGCTCGTTCGCCGAGCGCAGCGGCCTGCGGATCGTCATGGGCTCCGGCTGGTATCTGGAGCAGTACCACCCGGCGCATCTGGCGTCGGCGGGCGAGGAGCGGATGGCGGCCGAGCTGGTCGCCGAGTGTGCGAACGGCGTGGACGGCACCGGAGTCCGTCCCGGCGTGATCGGGGAGATCGGGGTTTCGCCCGACTTCACCCCGGCCGAGCACGTCGCACTGCGCGCCGCCGCCCGTGCGCAGCGCGAGACCGGCGTCCCGCTGTACGTCCACCTGCCGGGCTGGCAGCGCCGCGCCCACGAGGTGCTCGACATCGTCCTGGGCGAGTACGGCGTGCCGCCGGGCGCGGTGGTGCTGTGCCACATGGACCCGTCCGGCGGCGACCCCGGCTACCAGCACTCGGTCGCCGACCGGGGCGTGTGGCTGGAGTTCGACATGATCGGCATGCCGTTCCTGTATCCGGGCGAGGGGCAGTCGCCCGCACCGGACGAGACGGCCCGCGCCGTCGCCGGGCTGATCGCGCGCGGGCACGGCGGGCGCCTGCTGCTCAGCCACGACGTGTTCCTCAAGAGCATGCTCACCACCTACGGCGGCAACGGCTTCCAGTACGTGCCGGTGCTGTTCGCGCGGCGGCTGGCCGCGCTCGGCGTCGCCCCGGAGGCCGTCGACGGCCTGCTGCGCGGCAACCCGGCCCGGCTGTTCGAGTCCGCCGCCTGACCGGCCGCCGGCGCCCCGTCCCCCCGCGTTTTCCCATCCGAAAGAGAGGATCGATAGTGAGCCGCGTCCTGATCGCCGGCGAGAGCTGGGTCACGCAGTCCACCCACATCAAGGGGGTGGACTCGTTCACCACCAGCTCGTACGTGACCGGTGTCGAGCCGCTGCGCCGGGCCCTGGAGAGCCGGGGCCACGAGGTCGAGCACATGCCCGCCCATCTGGTGCCGGCCGAGTTCCCCGGGGACGCGGACGCGCTCGGACGCTACGACGTGGTCGTGCTGTCCGACATCGGCGCGAACTCCATCCAGCTCGCGCCGCAGGTGTTCGAGCGGGCCGTCCCTGGCACGGACCGGCTCGGCGCGCTGCGCGCCTGGGTCGCGGACGGCGGCGGGCTGCTGATGGTCGGCGGGTACCTGTCGTTCACCGGCTTCGAGGGCAAGGCCGCCTTCCGCAACACGGTGCTGCACGAGGCGCTGCCGGTCGAGCTGCTCCCCGAGGACGACCGCGTCGAACTGCCCGCCGGGGCGAACGCCGAGGTCGCCGCCGCCGGTCATCCCGCGCTCGGCGGGGCGGACGGCGACTGGCCCGCGCTGCTCGGCTACAACCGGGTCCGCGCCAGGCGGGACACCGACGTCCTGGCCACCCTCAACGGCGACCCGCTGGTGGCCGTCGCCCGGTACGGCACCGGACGGTCCGCCGTGTTCACCTCCGACTGCTCCCCGCACTGGGCGCCCCGGCCGTTCTGCGAGGAATGGGACGGCTACGCCCGCGTGTTCGGCGGCCTCGTCGAGTGGCTCGCGCAGTGACCCGTTCGCGGCGGCTGCTCGACGCCTGTTCCGCGACGATGGACCGGGCGCTGGCCATGCGGTTCGCCGAGGAGGTCGGCTCGGGGACCATCGGCGCCCAGGAGTACGCCGACTACCTGGAGATCGAGGCGTCGTTCGTGGCGACGGCGGCCCGGCTGCACGGCCTCGCGGTGTGGGACGCCCCGGACTGGACGGCGATGGAGCGCAACGCGCGGGCCGTCCACGCGCTGACCACCGAGCAAGCGGACTACTTCCGCGCCGCGCTCGCCGCCTGGCCGGTGCGGGCGCGCCCGGACGTGGCCGAGCGGGCGAGCGTCCTGTCCGACTTCGCCCTCGCCGCGGCCCGTGAGGGCGGGTACGGGGCGGTGACGACCGTGCTCTTCGCCGCCGAGAGCCTGTATCTCGCCTGGTGCACGCGGGCCCGTCAGGAGGGCGGCGCACCGCCCGGCCCGATCGCCGACTGGGTCGCGCTGCACGCGAACGAGGCGTTCCGCGAGGGCGTGGACGCGCTGGCCCGGCAGGTCGACGCCCTGCCCGGAACGATCCCCGACGACCTGCTCGTCCGCTGGTTCGGCGGGATGCTGGAGGCGGAGATCGCCTTCCACGACGCGGTCTACGCCTGACGGCGGGACCAGGCCCCCGGCGCGATGCGCCGGGGGCCTCCGCCTTCCCGGAACGGCGATTAGCATTCTCTTATCTCTCTCTTCGGCGCGATTCAGTTGCGTTTGTGAATTGTCATCGGCTCGGCCCGTAAGTTCATTTCTGCAAGGCCGCGAACGCGGCGAGGAGAAACCGAAGGGAAGCCGAGATGAGCTTCAAGAAGATCGCTCCCAAGCCCCGCAAGCGCCCGGTCAAGCCGGTTCCGCCGAAGAAGCACCGCCGCCGCAAGCCCGCCCCGCGGACGCACGCCAAGTAACGGGCGACAGCTGAGCCGGGCGGGAGCCGGCGGGCGGGAGAGCGGACTCGCCCGGCCGGCTCCCGTCCCTTTTTCGTGCGCGGGAACGCGCGGGAGCGAGGGGAGGGAACGTGGCCCGCACATCGGTTTCCGAGGCCGCGCCCGTCGTGTCGGTTCGCACGACGTTTCGGCATTTCTGGCCGCTCATGCGCGGGGACCGGAGACTGCTGCTGCTCGGCGGCGCCCTCGCGGTCGCGGCGGCGGCCTGCGAGGTGGCGGCGATCGCGCTGTTCGGCGTCATCACCGACCGGGCGCTGGCCGCCCGCGACCTGGCCGCCTTCTGGACGCCGGCCGCCGGGTGGCTCGGCATCGCGCTGGTCGCCGCGCTGATGACCTTCGTGGGCGACTACGCGACGACGCTGGCGGGCGAGCGGTTCCTGCTGCGGCTGCGCGACCGCGTGTTCGCGCACGTCCAGACGCTGTCCCCGGAGTTCTTCGACCGCGGGCGGCTCGGGGACCTGATGGCCCGGCTGACCGACGACATCGAGGCGATCGAGGAGCTGGTGGCCTCCGGCCTGGTCCGGCTGGTGACCGCGGTCGTCAGCGCCGTGTTCTTCGTGTCGGCGGCGTTCGCCGTCCGGTGGGACCTGGCGCTCGTCGCGTGCGCGCTCGTCCCGGTCTTCCTGCTGGTGACCCGCGGGTTCACCGGACGGTTCCGGACGGCGGCCGGGCGCGAGCGGCGCAGCAACGGCGCGATGGTCGGCACCGTTGAGGAGAGCCTGTCGAACCAGCCGCTCGTCCAGGCCTACAACCGGCAGGAGACGCAGGCGCGGCGGCTGCACGCCGAGGGCCGCACCTGGCTGGCGGCGAAGATGGCCGAGACCCGGCTGTCCAGCCTGTACGGGCCGCTGGTC
Source organism: Actinomadura napierensis (assembly GCF_039529375.1). NCBI lineage: Bacteria > Bacillati > Actinomycetota > Actinomycetes > Streptosporangiales > Thermomonosporaceae > Actinomadura > Actinomadura napierensis. The sequence continues at coordinate 44,199 of NZ_BAAAMR010000006.1, read as the reverse complement.
GAGGTCGTCGAGACCGTGTGCGTGCTGGTCGTGCTCGGGGTCGGGGCGTGGGAGCTGCAGGAGCACCGCATCACCCTCGGCGGCCTGCTGGCGTTCGCCGCCTACCTCGGCTACCTCTACCCGAACGTGCAGAGCCTCGGCGAGATCGCGCTCACCGCGTCCGAGGCGGCGGCGGGCGCCGACCGCGTCCAGGAGGTGCTGCGGACCCGGCCCGCCGTCGTCGAGCATCCGGCGGCCCGGACGCGGGTCGCGCGGCGCGGCCGCATCGCCTTCGACCACGTCACCTTCCGCTATCCGGGCGCCGCCCACCCTGTCATCGAGGACCTGTGCTTCCGCGCCGGGCCGGGCGAGCTGGTGATGCTGACCGGGCCGAGCGGCGCCGGGAAGTCGACGGTCACCAAGCTGCTGCTGCGCTTCTACGATCCGGAGTCCGGCGGCATCCGGCTGGACGGGATCCCGCTCCGGGAACTGTCGCTCGCCACCCTCCGCGACACCGTCACGGTGCTCCAGCAGGAGACACTGATGTTCTCGGGAAGCGTGCGGGACAACATCGCCTACGGCCGGCCCGGCGCGACGGAGGCCGAGATCGTCGCCGCTGCGGTCGCCGCCGACGCCCACGACTTCATCACCGCGCTGCCCGACGGCTACGACACCGAGATCGGGCAGCGGGGACGGCTGCTGTCGGGCGGTCAGCGGCAGCGGATCGGCATCGCCCGCGCCATGGTGCGGGACGGGCCCGTCCTCGTGCTGGACGAGCCCACCACCGGCCTCGACGCCCGGACGGCCCGCAACGTCCTCGGACCGCTGCGCCGGCTGATGGCCGGCCGGACGACCATCCTCATCACCCATGACCTGCACCTGGCGCCGGAGGCCGACCGCGTCGTCAGGCTCGGTCCGGCCGGTCCGCGGGCCCTTCCGGCGTTCCGGGAAGGCGCAGGCGCATGAGCGCGCCGCCCTCGGGGCGGTTGCACGCCGACACCGTCCCGCCGTGCTGCTCGGCGGTGTGCCGGACGATCGCCAGCCCCAGCCCGGAGCCCGGCAGCGCGCGGGCTTCGGGCGCGCGGTAGAACCGCTCGAAGACGTAGGGGAGCGTCGCTTCGGGAATGCCGGGGCCCTCGTCGGCGACCAGCAGCTCCCCGCCCCGCAGGGCGATCCGGACGGTGCCGTCCGCCGGGCTGAACTTCACCGCGTTGTCCAGCAGGTTCGTGACCGCGCGGACCAGCGCCGGCTCCGAGCCGCGCACCAGCCACGGCTCCAGCCGCGTCTCGAACGTCGCCGACGGCGCCCGCAGCCGGACCCGTTCGACCGCCTGCGGGACGACCCGGTCCAGCCGGACCTCGGTCCGGACCGCGGCCTGCTCGTCGTCGCGGGCCAGCTCGACCAGGTCCCCGACGAGGTTCGTCAGCTCCCGCAGCTGCGCCTTCACGTCGCCGAGGAGCGCGTCCATGCTGCCGTGCGGCAGGGTGCGCTCGGGGTGCGCGCGGGCCTGGATCAGCAGGTCGATGTTGGTGCGCAGGCTGGTCAGCGGGGTGCGCAGCTCGTGCCCGGCGTCGGCGACGAGCCGCCGCTGCCGCTCCCGGGACCGGTTCAGCGCGGCGAGCATCGCGTTGAAGCCCCCGGCCAGCCGGCTGATCTCGTCGTCGCCCGACACCCGGATCGGCTCGGTGTTCAGGTCCTGGGTGCGGGCGATCGCGGCGACCGCCCGGGTGAGCCGGCGCACCGGCTGCAGCCCGGCGCCCGCCACCGCGATGCCCGCGCCGGCCGCCAGCACCGCCGCGCCCGCCCCGACCATGATCGTCATGTACTGGAAGCCGGTGACGGTCTCGTCGACCATCGTCAGCGAGCGGCCCAGCACGATCACCGTCCCGTCCTGCGCGCGCACGGTGATGACCCGCATGTGCACGCCGCCCGAGTCGCCGTCCGCCAGCACGAACGGCGGGCCGCCCGGCGACGAGACCCGCCTCACCGCCGCCGCGTCGACCGGCGGCGGCGTCCGCGTGCCCGGCGGCGACACCGTCCGGCCGTCCCGGACCGTCGCGACGCTCATGTCCAGCGCCGCGAGCAGGTCGCCGTCGTGCCGGTCGCCGGGACGGCCGTTGACGTTGTCGGCGAGCGTCTGCGCCTGGCCGATGAGGTTCTGGTCGATCTCGTTGTGCAGCCGCCCGGTGAACATCGTGAACGACACCACCGACGTCACCACGATCGCCGCGATGACCGTTCCGGCGGCGAGCAGCGCCACCCGCGCCCGCAGCGACAGCCCGTGCCGCCGCCACCCGCGCGGACGGAGCCTCATACCGGGTCCTCGCGCAGCGCGTACCCGACGCCCCGCACCGTGTGGATCAGCCGGGACTCACCCTCCTCCTCGGTCTTGCGGCGCAGGTAGCCGATGTAGACGTGCAGCGAGTTGGACGAGCGGCCGAAGTCGAAGCCCCACACCTCCTCGTGGATCCGGGCCCGCTCCAGCACCCGGCGCGGCGACCGCATCAGCAGCTCCAGCAGGTCGAACTCGGTGCGCGTCAGGCGCAGCGGGCGGTCGCCCCGCCGCACCTGCCGGGTGTCGACGTTCATCACCAGGTCCGCGAACCGCAGCACCTCGTCGCCGCCGGGCTCCGCGCCGAAGCCGCGCGAGCGGCGCAGCAGCGCGCGCAGCCGCGCCGTGAGCTCCTCCAGCTCGAACGGCTTGGCGATGTAGTCGTCGGCGCCCGCGTCCAGCCCGGCGACGCGGTCGTCCAGCCCGTCCCGCGCGGTCAGCAGCAGCACCGGGAGGTCGTCGCCGCGCCCGCGCAGCATCCGGCAGGTGCCGAGCCCGTCCAGGTTCGGCATCATCCAGTCCAGCACGACCGCGTCCGGGGCGGCCCGGTCGATCGCCTCCAGCGTCTCCAGCCCGTCCGCCGCGAGCTCCACCTCGTAGCCGTTGAAGCGCAGCACGCGCTCCAGCGCCGAACGCACCGCCGGATCGTCGTCGGCCACCAGGATCCGCGGTGCGCCCGCGTCCGCCTCCGTCATCTCGCCCCCTCGCTCCGTCGTCGGCACCACTGTGCGCCACGGACTCTGAGCGGACCGTGAGAGGACGCTTAGACGCCCCTCAGGACGTTCTTAACCGCGGCAGCGGCGGCGGGCCGGCGCCGTCGCGGGCCAGCTCGCGCGACAGCGACAGCGCGGCGGTCCGGACGGCCGGGGCGAGGCGGTCCAGGTCCAGCCGGCACACGTTGCCGGTGATGGAGAGGGCGGCGATCACCCGGCGCTGGCGGTCGAGGATGGGCGCGGCGACGGCGGACACCCCCGCCTCCGATTCCTCCCGGTTCACCGCGTAGCCGCGGTCGGCCGTGCGGGCCAGCTCCCGCCGCAGCAGCCCCGGCATGATGATGGTGTGCGGGGTGTGGCGGGCGAGCCCGGCCGCCAGCACCCGGTCCAGCCGCTCCCGCGGCCCGAGCGCGAGGAAGAGCTTGCCGGTCGCGGTGCAGTACGCGGGCAGCCGGCCCCCCACTCTGGAGATGATCGGCATGGACCGGTGCCCGCTGACCTTCTCCAGGAACAGCGTGTCGACCCCGTCCAGGACGGCGAGGTGGATGTTCTCGTGCGTCGCCTCGTACAGGTCCTCCATGTGGGGGAGCGCGGCCTCGCGGAACCCGCGCGGCCGGGGCGCCCGCTGGCCCAGCACGAACAGCCGCATGCTCAGCCGGTAGCCGGCCGCGGTCCGCTCGACGCCGCCCCACCGCACCAGCTCGGCCAGCAGCCGGTGCGCGGTCGGCTTGGGCAGCCCCGTGCGCGCGGCCAGCTCGGTCAGCGTCAGCTCGGTGTCGGCGGAGCCGAAGGCGTCCAGCAGGCTGAGCCCGCGCGCCAGCACCGACCTCGGCGGCCCTGGCTCCGGCGGCTCGGTTCCGGGGGCGGGTGCGTCCATGTCCCGATCGTCACCGCGATCGCGCGTCCCGGCAAGGGGCCGCGGCCCGCCGCTCACCGCGAACCCGGAGTCCGGCCGCGGGACGAGGGGGCGTGCCCGGCGACCGGGGCCTCGATCAGCAGCGGCGCCTCCAGGTCCTTCACCGCGGCGACCGCCTCCGCCAGTCCCGCCGCCGACTCGGCGCGGACGGAGGCGATGCCGAACAACCGCGCCGCCGCCTGCCAGTCCAGCGCCGGCGGCGCGAGGTCCATGCCGACGTAGCGGCCGTGCTCGGCGGACGCGCCGCCGCCCTCGTCGAGCGTCTCCTTGAGGGTGCGGTACTCGCCGTTGTTCATCACGACGAACGCGGCCGGGACCCGGTAGCGGGCGGCGCTCCACAGCCCCTGCACGCCGAACATCGCGCAGCCGTCCCCGAGCACCGCGACCACCGGGCGGTCACCGCAGCCCATCCGGGTGCCGACCGCCGCGCCGATGCCCCAGCCGAGCCCGCCGCCCACCGTGTGCACGTACGAGCCAGGCCGGTCCTGGCGGAGCACGGCGCGCAGCTTCAACCCGGTGGTGATCGCCTCCTCCACCACGATCGCGTCATCGGGCAGCGCGGCGGCGACCGCGTGCGCGGCGGCGCCCGGGTCCATCGGCGCTGGCCCGTACGCGGCGGCCGCCCGCTCCTCCGTGTCCGCGCGGGCACGGGCGTGCGCGGCGCCGAGCCGTTCGATCCGCTCCTTTGCGGACGGCACGCGCCCGTCCAGTGCGGCGGCGAGCGCGCGCAGCGTCCCGGCGAGATCACCGGTCAGGCCGTGCCGGACGGCGAAGTTGCGGCCGATCTCCGCCGGGTCCGCGTCGATCTGCACGATCGCGAGGCCGTCCGGGACCGCCGGGCCGGGCGTGTAGTGATGCGGCATGAACGCGTGGCATCCGGCGATCAGCGCCGCGTCGTGCGCGGCGAGCGTCTCCCGGATCACGGCGTTGCGCGGCGGCAGCATCCCCGCGTACAGCGGATGGCCGGTCGGGAAGTCGACGCCGTCGTTCATCGGCTGGTGGTGGACGACCGCGCCGAGCCGCTCGGCGACCGCGACCAGCTCCGCCACGGCGCCCGCCCGCCCCACCCCGTCACCGGCGACCACGACCGGACGTTCGGCCGCCGCGAGCAGCGCCGCCGCGTCCGCGACGTCCGCCGGTCCCGGGCCGGTCACGGGGGAGCGGGCCGGGACCGCGACGTCGCAGCCCTCCTCCAGCAGGTCCATGGGCACCGACACCAGCACCGGACCCGCCGGCGGACGTGCCGCGAGCGCGAACGCGCGCCGCAGCACGACCGGCAGGTCGCGGGCGTGCTGCACCTCGACCGCCCACTTCGTCGCCGCCGACGCCAGCCCCACCAGATCGCCCGACAGCATCGGGTCCTGGACGAGGTGCCGCCGGTCCTGCTGGCCCGCGACGATCACCATCGGGGTCCGCGACCGCAGCGCGTTCAGCATCCCGATCAGACCGTTCGCGACGCCCGCCGCGACGTGCAGGCTGACCATCGAGGTGCGGCGCGTGGCGCGGGCGTACCCGTCCGCCATCGCGACCACCGACGCCTCCTGCAACCCCAGCACGTACTGCAGGTCCGGCGCATCGACCAGCGCGTCCATCAGCGGCAGCTCGGTGGTGCCGGGATTTCCGAAGATGCGCGCGACGCCCTCGTCCCGAGCGATCTCCAGCAGCGCCTCGATCGGCCTCATGCCGTGCCTTCCTCGATGTCAGTGCTTGGCTGATCCGCCGTCGACGTTGATGGTCTGCCCGGTGAGGAAGCCGCTGCCCTCGTCCACCACGTACAGCAGCGTGGAGAGCAGGTCGCGCGGCTCCTCGACCGCCGGGACCACCTGCAGGTCCCGCACCCGCTCGAAGCCGCCGTCCGCGCCGGTCGTCCGGGCGGCGGTCGCGGTGCGGGTGAGGCCGGGCGCGATCGCGTTCACGGTGATCCCGTCGGGCCCGACCGCGCTCGCCAGCGCCCGCGTGAAGCCGACCAGCCCCGCCTTGGACGTGGTGTAGGCGACCAGGTCGGGCGGGCCGAGGAACACCACGGCCGAGACGATGTTGACGATCCGGCCCCACCCCGCCGCGCGCAGGTGGGGGAGCGCGGCGTGCGACACCAGGAACGGGCCGTCCAGGTTCACCCGCATGATCCGGCGCCAGTCCTCCAGCGTCGTCTTCTCGAACGGGATCGGCGGATAGATCCCGGCGTTGTTGACCACGATGTGCAGGGCGCCGAACCGGGCGACGGCCTCCTCCACCGCCGCACCCACCTCGTCCGGGTCGGTCACGTCCGCGCGGACCGGAAGGAAGAGGTCGTCCGGGATCCGGTCCGCGGTGTCCGACATGTCGGCCAGATCCAGCCCCGCGACCCGGTGCCCGCGCGCGGCGAGCGCGATCGCGAACTCCCGGCCCAGCCCGCCCGCGGCGCCGGTGACGAGGGCGACCCGCTGCGTTCCGTGCAAGGACGGCGTCTCGGTCATGGACGGCAGCGTGCGCCACCGCGGCGACGCCGACAAGGCGCCGTTTTCACTCACCGAAACGGCGTCCTTGTCGCGGCGAGCGGCCGGTCACATGCTCGCCGCATGTCAGTTCCACGGCCCTCGGCCGCCGCGCCGACGGCGAACGAAGACGACGATCCCGGCGCCCGGCGCCGGACGCGCCGCCCGGTCCCCGACGAGGCCGGCGTCGTCGGCGTGCTGATCCTGCTGGTGCTCGGCGTCGGGCTGTTCCAGCCGGACTTCCTGCGCACCGGCAACCTGCTCACCACCGCGCACAACTCGGTCTACGTCGGGCTGATGGCGCTCGGCATGGTGTTCGCGCTGGCGATGCGGGAGGTCGACCTGTCGGTCGGCGGCATGTACGCGATGGGCGTCGTCGTCGGCGCCCTCCTGATCCGCGACGGCTGGAACACCTGGCTGGCGGCGCTGGCCGTGCTGGCGCTGTCGGCGCTGGTCGGGGCGCTCAACGGCGCGGTGACGACGTACCTGAGGCTGCCGTCGTTCATCGTCACGCTCGCCACCGCGATGCTGCTGCGCGGTGTGGGGCTGGCGCTCGCCGAGGGCAGGCAGATCACCGACCTGCCGCAGGGCGACGCGCTGTTCCGCGTCCTCGGCGGCGGCGAGCTGCTCGGCGTGCCGAACGCGGTGTGGGTGTTCGTGCTCGCCGTCGTGGTGCTGAGCGTGCTGTTCACCCGGACGAGGTTCGGCGCGCGGGTGCGGGCGATCGGCTCCAACCCGGAGGCCGCCGAGTTCGGCGGACTGCCCGTCACCCGCACGCGGATCGCCGCGCTGGCGCTGTCCGGGCTGATGGCGGGCCTGGCGGCGGTGCTGGCGCTGGCGTTCTTCATCGCCGGCGACCCCACGATCGGGCAGGGCTACGAGCTCACCGCCATCGCCGCGGCCATCATCGGCGGCACCCCGCTGAAGGGCGGCACCGGCTCCGTCCTCGGCGCCGCGGCGGGCACGCTCATCCTCGGCGCCGTCACCGCGGCGCTGGTGTTCTTCGAGGTCCCCATCAACTGGACGACCTTCGCGACCGGCGGCGTCATCCTCGTCGCCGTCGGCGCCGCGCCGCTGCTGCGCCGCGTCCGTGCGCTGCGCCGCGTCCCCGACCCGAGCGGTGTCCATGACATGAGCGGTGTCCGTGATCCGCGCCCACCTGGGAGGAACCCATGATCCCGCGCCCCCGCGGGCCCCTCGCCGCGGCCGCCGCGCTGCTGCTCGGCGCCGCCCTGACCACCGCGTCCTGCGGGAACGGCGGATCGGGCGGCGAGAGCGGCCGGCTGAAGATGGGCATCGCCGTCGCCAACTACAGCCTCAACTTCGCCCGCGAGATGTACGAGGGCGCCACCGATGCGTCCAGGCGGGCCGGGAACGTCGACTTCAAGGTGGTCGGCCCGCCCAACACCGACGGGCCCGCCGAGCAGCAGCTGTTCCAGAACCTCACCGTCACCCATCCGGACGGGATCGTGCTGGAGAACCTCGACCCGCCGATCTTCACCCGCCCGGCGGCGCAGGCCGTCGACAAGGGCATCCCGATCGTCGCGCTGGACACCGCGCCCACCGACGGAAGCAAGGTCGGCTTCTACGTCGGCAACGACAACTACGAACTCGGCGCGCTGCTCGCGCAGGCCACGGTGAAGAAGCTCGGCAAGGACGCCAGGGGCACCATCGTCATCGGCGTCCCGAACCCGGGCACCCCCGTCCTCGACAGCCGCGCGAAGGGCATCAAGGACACGCTCGCGCAGCAGGCCCCGGGCATCCGCGTCCTCGGCCCGTTCCAGACCTACAGCGACCCGGCGCAGAGCTACGGCGCCTGGCAGGCGCAGGTGAACGCCCACCCCGACGCGCTGGCGTTCCTCGGCGTCGGCGACGCCGACAGCTACAACCTCGCCCGGCTCAAGGAGCAGCGGCACGGCAGGTACCTGACCGCCGGGTTCGACGTCGACCCGAAGACGCTGGACGCCATCAAACGCGGCACCAACTTCGCCGGCATCGACCCCGAGCACTACCTGAAGGGCTACATCGCGACCGCGCTGCTGATCAAGGCGGTCCGCGACGGCAAGGGCAAGCTGCCGTCCGGCTGGTTCAAGACGCCCGGCCTCGTGATGGACTCCGGCAACATCGACGAGATCCTCAAGCGGCAGCAGTCGGTGCAGAACGCCTACGCCTGGTACAAGCCGCAACTGGACAAACTGCTGGCCGACCCGACCGCGAGCATCCGGCCGCTCAAGGAGGCCCGCTGACATGCTGGTCGCCTCCGGCCTGGTCAAGCACTACGGCGGCGTCACCGCGCTGAACGGCGTCGGCATCACCCTGGACGCGGGGGAGGTGCACGCGCTCGTCGGCGAGAACGGCGCGGGCAAGTCCACCCTGGTGAAGATCATCTCCGGGGTGGTGCGGCCCGAGGGCGGCACCATCGAACTGGACGGCGCGCCGGTCCGGTTCTCCGATGCCCGGCAGGCCGCCGCGCAGGGCGTCGCGATCGTCTCGCAGGAGCTGATGACCTACGACGACCTGACTGTGCTGGAGAACCTGTTCCCCTATGGCGCGCCCCGCCGCCGCGGCCTGGTCAGCACCCGCGAGATGCGGCGGCTCGCCCGGCCCGTCCTGGACGAGCTGGGCATCGACCCGCCGCCGCACGCCAGGGCCGGGGACCTGCCACTCGCCGACAGGCAGCTGCTGGAGATCTCCCGCGCGCTGTTGCAGGAACCCCGCGTGCTGATCCTGGACGAGCCGACCTCCGCGCTGCCGCGCGCCGCTGCGGCCAGGCTCGCCGACGTGACCTGGCGCCTCGCCGAGCGCGGCTTGGCCGTCCTCTACATCTCGCACTTCCTGGAGGAGGTCATGCGGATCGCGACCCGGGTGACCGTGCTGCGCGACGGACGCGTCGTGCTGCCGGGCGCCGAGGCGGCGGACGTCGACCTGGACACCCTGGTCACCGCGATGCTCGGCCAAACCGCGGGCGGCCCGGCCGGAGCCGCCCCCGTACCCGCCGCCGCCCCGCGCCGCCCCGGCGGGGCGGCGGTCTCCCTCACCGGCGTCACGGTGCCCGGCCGGCTGCGGGACGTCTCGCTGACGGCGGCGGGCGGCGAGATCGTCGGGCTGGCCGGTCTGCAGGGCGCCGGCCATCTCGCGGTTCTGGACGCCGTGTGCGGGCGCGCCCGCCCGTCGTCGGGCTCCGTGCGGCTGCCGGACGGGCGGTCGCCCCGGTCGGCGCGGCACGCCGTCACGGCGGGCGTCGCCTACATCTCCGGCGACCGCAAGGGCCGCGGGCTGATGCTCGACAAGGCGCTGTGGGAGAACGTCACGTCGGTGAGCTGGCTCGGCCAGGGACGCGGCGGCTTCCTGCCGCGCCGCTCCCGCCTCGTCGACCGGTCCCGGGGCCACCTGGAAAGGCTGCGCGTCCGCGGCGACGTGCGCGTCCGCGCAGGCGACCTGTCGGGCGGCAACCAGCAGAAGGCCGTCCTCGCCAAGTGGCTGGACGCCGACCCGTCCGTCCTGGCGCTGGACGACCCGACGCGCGGTGTCGACGTCGGCGCCCGCGCCGAACTGCACGGCATCGTGCGGGACCTCGCCGAGAACGGGAAGGTGGTGCTGATCACGTCCTCGGACCTCGCCGAGCTGGTCGAGCTCTGCCATCGCGTCGTGGTGTTCCAGCGCGGCCGCGTCGTCGGGTCGCTGAGCGGCGGCCGGCTCACCGAGCCCGAGCTGAGCCTCGCCATGAACGCGGGGTTCGCCGGCTCCGCGCGCTGAGGCGCGTCACGCCAGGTGCGCGATGACGGGCGCGAAGGCGTCCATGGCCGCGTCGGGCACCTGGTAGTAGGTGAAGCCGTAGCGGTCGCGGCGGGCGAGCATCTGCTCGGCGATGTGCTCGGGCGGCCCGACGAACTGCGACGGCATCTCCAGCACCAGGTCGGTGGACGCGGTGCCCCAGCCGCGCGTGACCGCGACCTTGGCGGCCGCGCGGCGCGGGTCCGGACCGAACGTGGGCGTCACCAGCATGCTCAGCTCGACGTCGCGCCCGGCGGCGGCCTCCCGCACCCAGCCGACCTTGCGCTCGATGGTGTCCGGGAGCCGCTCGGTGATCTCCTCGGAGATCGTCCCGTCCGGCAGGGCGCGCGGCAGGATGCCGACGGTGTCGGCGAGCCGCCCGGCGATGCCGAGCATGCGGCGGCTGCCCGCCCCGACCACGAGGGGCACGCGGCGTTCCGGACGCGGGAAGACCGCCAGGCCGTCGACCCGGTAGTGCTCTCCGGCGAAGGTCGTCTTGCCGCCCGACAGCAGGCTCCGCAGGATCCGCAGCGACTCCTCCAGGCGGCCCACCCGCACGCCCGCGGCCTCGAACGGCATTCCGGCGGACGCGTACTCCTCGCGGAGCCACCCGGCGCCGACACCCAGCTCGAAACGGCCGCCGGACAGATGGTCGAGCGTGGCGGCCTCCTTCGCCAGCATCACCGGATGCCGGTAGTCGTTGCAGAGCACCATCGTGCCGACCCGCAGCGTGCTCGTCGCGGCGGCGGCCGAGGCCAGCGCGACCATCGGGGCGAGCTGGTCGCCGAACGGCTCGGCCGCGAAGTGGTCGCGCAGGACCAGCGCCGAGTAGCCGAGGTCCTCGGCGCGCCGCGCCGTCGCCGCCAGCTCCGTCCCGGAGCGGATCGACTCCCCGACCACACCGAAACGGAACGCGCGGTGGGCCTGGCCGGTGCGGGACCGATCCGAGCTTGCCTGGTCCGTGCGTGCTTCGTCCATGACCAGAGCATGCCGTGCGCCTGGACCGTTCCGCTGGCAGGAAAACGACACCCGGCTTCGACTTGGTCAACAAATCGCCCGGGGGCTGGTGCCCGCGGTCCGAAGATCGCAATATTGCGGGGGCGACATGCGCCCTGGCCGCTCGTTCCCCCGGCCCTGGAGGTCAGTCCGTGAGTGAAACGTCCCCCGCCCCGACACCCCCGCCACGCACGTCCGCACCCCGCACGTCCATGGCCCGCAAGGCGGTCGCGGGCGTCCTGCTGGTGGTCCCCTTCACCGTCTACCTGGCCGTGCCGACCTACGCCAAGGACGGCCCGCACCTGACCGGCTTCCCGTTCTTCTACTGGTGGCAGCTGCTGTGGGTGGTGCTCACGGCCGTCTGCATCGGCAGCGCCCACCTGCTGACCCGGAAGCGGGGTGCGGCGAAGTGAAGGACGTCAACGGCGTCGAGCTGACCATCTTCATCGTCTTCTTCGCGGTGGTGACCGCCGTCGGCTTCGCCGCCGCGCGCTGGCGCCGCGGCCAGACGATCATGCACCTGGACGAGTGGGGCCTCGGCGGGCGGAGCTTCGGCACGTTCATCACCTGGTTCCTGCTCGGCGGCGACCTCTACAGCGCCTACACCTTCGTCGCCGTGCCCTCCGCCGTGTTCGCGGGCGGGGCGATGGGCTTCTGGGCGGTGCCGTACGGGGCGATCGCCTACCCGATCGTGTTCCTGATCGGCCCGCGGCTGTGGTCGGTCGCGCACCGGCACGGCTACGTGACCGCCGCCGACTTCGTGCGCGGCCGGTACGGTTCGCGGTCGCTGGGTCTCGCCATCGCGCTCACCGGGATCCTGGCGATGATGCCGTACATCGCGCTGCAGCTCGTCGGCATCCAGGCCGTCCTGACGGTGATGGGCGTGTCCGGCTCCGGCTGGGCCAAGGACCTGCCGCTGTTCATCGCGTTCGCGCTGCTGGCCGCCTACACCTACACCTCGGGGCTGCGGGCGCCCGCGCTGATCTCGTTCGTCAAGGACGCGCTGATCTACATGGTCATCATCGTCGCGATCGTCTACATCCCGACCAAGCTCGGCGGCTGGGACGGCATCTTCGACAAGTCGGCCGCGGCCCTCGCCAAGCCGAGCCAGGCGACCGGCAAGCCCGCCGGGTCGCTGTTCACCAACGACATGACGCACTGGGCGTACGGGACGCTGGCGCTCGGCTCGTCGCTGGCGCTGTTCATCTACCCGCACAGCGTGACCGGTGCGCTCGCCGCCGGGCGCCGCGACGTGATCCGGCGCAACGCGGCGCTGCTGCCGGCGTACTCGCTGCTGCTCGGCCTGCTCGCGCTGCTCGGCTACATGGCGCTCGCCCACCCCGGCGTCGTCGCCGCCGTCAAGCACGCCGGCAACCCGCAGCTGGCGGTGCCGGAGCTGTTCGACCAGGTGTTCCCGGACTGGTTCGCCGGCGTCGCGTTCGCCGCGATCGGGGTCGGCGCGCTGGTGCCCGCCGCGATCATGTCGATCGCCGCGTCCAACCTGTTCACCCGCAACGTCTACACCTCCTACATCCGGCCGGACGCCTCGCCCGAGGAGGAGACCCGGGTGTCGCAGCTGGTGTCGCTGCTGGTGAAGCTGGGCGCGCTGGTGTTCGTGCTCGGCTTCGACAAGTCGCTGGCGATCAACCTGCAGCTGCTCGGCGGCATCTGGGTCGTGCAGACGTTCCCGGCGATCGGCATCGGCCTGTACACCCGGTGGCTGGACCGCTGGGGCCTGCTGGCCGGGTGGGCCGCGGGCATGGCGTACGGGACGTACACCGCCTACGACCAGTCGTCGGCGACGCAGAGCCACTTCGGGTCGCCGCTCGCCGACATCCCGTTCGTCGGCCACACCGGCTACATCGCGCTGACCGCGTTCGTGCTCAACATGGTCGTCGCGGTCGTGGTCACGCTGGTCGTGCGGGCGCTGAAGGTGCCGGCCGGCCAGGACGAGACGAGCGCCGACGACTACACCGCCGACGCGGGCGACCGGCTGGCCGCGCCGGAGGACCCGGCGGGCGAGCTCACCGGCAGCTCCGCCTGAGGGAGCGGCGCGGCCGGAGGGCCGCGCAGACCGGTGGGACGGGGCGAGCGGCTCGGTCGCCGTCCGTGCGGCGTAAGGGCGTCACCGACTGCCCCGCTCCCACCGGTCCCTTCCAGACTGCGCCCCGCCCGCCGCGATCCGCAAGGCGGGCGGGGTTCAGCCCGCGGCGTCGACGCGCTGGGCCAGCAGCCGCCCGGGCCAGTCGCCGACCTGGAACTCGGCGACGGTCTCGAACCCCTGCCGCCGGTAGTACTCGACGAGCCGCCCGTCCCCGCCGCCGTAGCAGTCGACGCGCAGCAGCCCGGCGCCCCGCGCCCGCGCCAGCCGTTTCGCCTCGCCGATCAGGGCGGACCCGACGCCCCGCCCGGCGAACGCCCGGTCGGTGACCAGCAGCGTGATGTACAGCTCCGGTTCGCCGGCCTCGCCGATGTAGGACGGCGGGCGCGGGGCGACCGCCATGACCCCGGCGGGGCGGCCGTCCGCCTCCGCCACCAGGATCTCGTCGTCGCGGGCGATGCCGGCGATCCGGTCGACCCGGCGCGGGTCGCGCGACCACGGCTCGGCGCCCCACTGGCCCGTCCGCCCGTCGCTCGCCAGCCACGCGACGGCGCCGTCCAGCATCGCCATGATCACGGGCGCGTCCTCCGGCCCGCCCTTGCGGATCTCCATCGCGGCACCTCCCACCCGTGATCATCGCATCAGCGGGGACGGGTCGGCGCTCCGTCTCCTCCGGACGTTCCAGTTCGCCGCCGCCGAACAGCCGGGCCGACGCACAGCCGCCGCGTCACCGCGAACGCCACCACCGGCCCGACGACGAGCGTCACGCGGAAGGACCAGGTGGTCGCGAACAGGGACACGTCGAACCGGTCGGCGATGACGTCGTTGCCGGCCGCCGCCCACAGCACGCCGTAGAAGACGATCCCCGTGACGCCCAGGCCCGTCCGGGTGGCGGCGTTGCGCGGCCGGTCCAGCACATGGTGGATCGCGGTGTCGCCGGTCGCGCGCTGCTCGATGAACGGGTACAGGGCGCCCGGATGCGCGGGCGGTCAGGAGGCGATGAACGCCTGCGCCCGCCGGAACAGCCCGAGCGTGATCGAGTGCAGCAGGTCGCCGGTCTCCTTCGGCGCCTTGCCCGCGAACGCGCGGGCGTGCGTGCCCTCCAGCACGATGCCGAGCTTGAAGCAGGCGAGCACCGCGTACCAGGTGATCGACGACAGGTCGCGGCCCGCCACGGCCTCGGCGCGCCCGGCGTAGGCCTCGACCAGCTCGTCCGCCGCCGGCAGGCCCCCGGCGGCGCCCAGCGGCCCGGCCAGTTGCGCGCTCTCGTCGCCGTGCTGCGGCCAGGTCGCCAGCAGCCAGCCGAGGTCGAGCAGCGGGTCGCCGATCGTGCACATCTCCCAGTCGACGATGGCCGCGACCTCGGGGCCGTCGAAGGAGTACATCAGGTTGGCCAGGTGGTAGTCGCCGTGCAGGACGCCGGGCCGCCACGTCGTCGGGCGGCGCTCCTCCAGCCAGCGCGCCACGTCGTCCACGCCCGGGATCTGCGGGCCGGGGTAGCCGTCCAGTGCGCTGTAGGAGTCCAGTTCCGACAGCCACCGGCTGACCTGCCGCTCCAGGAAGCCCTCAGGCTTGCCGAAATCGCCCAGGCCGGCCGCCTCGTGGTCGACCGCGCCCAGCGCGGACAGCGCCCGCGCAGCGTTCAGGCCCATCTCGTGCCGGACGGCTGCGTCGCCGGCGTGCAGGTCGGGCAGCGTCACCGACGCGTTGAAGCCCTCGACCGGCGTCATCAGGTAGAAGACCGCGCCGTTCATGACGGACTCGTCCGGGCAGGCCGCGATCACGCGCGGCGCGGGCACGTCGGTTCCGTCCAGCGCCGCCAGGACGCGCGCCTCGCGGCGCAGCACATCGTTGGTGCGGGCGCGCAGGTGCGCGGGGCCGCGCCGCAGCACGTAGTCCCCGCCGCCGCGGCGGAAGCGGACCAGCGTGTTCTGCGTCCCGCCGGTGAGCGGCTCCACGTCCTCGAACGCGCCGCCCGGCAGCCCCTGGCCGTCCATCCACCCGGCCAGGACGGCGAAGTCCACGAGGGCGGGGTCGATCTGCTCAGGCTGCACGGCGGTTCCCTTCGGGCACGGCGGTCTACCGGAGAGTAACAGTCATGCACTTGCATTATTCATTGAGGCGGCACGATTATTCAGGGGACGCAGCGCACCGACCGCAGGAGGCTCGCGATGGCCTGGGACTTCGAGACCGACCCCGCCTACCAGGAACTTCTCGACTGGGCGGACGCGTTCGTCCGCGACGAGGTCGAACCCCTCGACCTCGTGCTGGGCGACCCGTACGACAAGTCCGACCCCCGTTACAAGACGATCGTCCGGCCGTTGCAGGACCAGGCCCGCGAGAAGGGCCTGTGGGCCTGCCACCTCGGCCCCGACCTCGGCGGGCAGGGATACGGGCAGGTGAAGCTGGCCCTGCTGAACGAGATCCTCGGACGGTCCCGCTGGGCGCCGTCGGTGTTCGGCTGCCAGGCGCCCGACTCCGGCAACGCCGAGATCATCGCCCACTTCGGCACGCCCGAGCAGAAGGAGCGCTACCTGCGCCCGCTGCTGGACGGCGAGATCTCCTCCTCGTACTCGATGACCGAGCCGCACGGCGGCGCCGACCCGACCCTGTTCACCACCCGCGCCGTCCGCGACGGCGACGGCTGGGTCATCAACGGCGAGAAGTGGTTCTCCTCCAACGCCCGGCACGCCGAGTTCCTCATCGTCATGGCCGTCACGAACCCCGACGTGTCCGCCTACGAGGGCATGTCGATGTTCATCGTCCCGGCCGGGACGCCGGGCCTGACCACCGTCCGCAACGTCGGGGTCGGCGGCGAGCGCGAGGGCTCGCACGGCTACCTGCGCTACGAGAACGTCCGCGTCCCGGCCGAGAACCTCCTCGGCGAGGAGGGCGGCGCGTTCGTCATCGCGCAGACGCGCCTCGGCGGCGGCCGCATCCACCACGCCATGCGCACGATCGCGCAGGTCCGCAAGGCGTTCGACATGATGTGCGAGCGCGCCGTGTCCCGGCAGACCCGGTCCGGCCCGCTGGCGAAGATGCAGATGACCCAGGAGAAGATCGCCGACAGCTGGATCGAGATCGAGCAGTTCCGGCTGCTGGTGCTGCGCACCGCCTGGCTGATCGACAAGCACAAGGACTACAAGAAGGTCCGCAAGGACATCGCCGCCGTCAAGGCCGCGATGCCGAAGGTGTACCACGACGTCGCGCAGCGGGCGATGCACCTGCACGGCGCGCTCGGCGTGTCGAACGAGATGCCGTTCACCGCCATGATGATGGGCGCGCAGGCCATGGCCATCGCCGACGGCCCCACCGAGGTCCACAAGATCACCGTGGCGCGGCAGCTGCTGCGCGACGTCGAGCCCGTCGAGGGCCTGTGGCCGTCCGGGCACCTGCCGACCCGCCGCGAGGCGGCCCGCGCCCGCTTCGCCGACGCCCTGGAACACGCTATAGGTAACGAATGAACGAGACGCGGGAGCGCCTGCTGGACGCGGCCGAGCGGCTCTACGCCGAGCGGGGGATCGACGCCGTCAGCCTGCGCGAGATCGTGCAGGCCGCCGGCGCCCGCAACGCCACGGCCGTGCAGTACCACTTCGGCGACCGGGCGGGGATCGTGCGCGCGATCCACGCCCGGCACGCCCCGGAGGTCGAGGCGCGCCGGCACGCCCTGCTCGACGCCTACGAGGCGGACGGCGAGCGGGACCGGCGCGCGCTCGCCGCAGCCCTCGTCCGCCCGATGGCCGCCTGCCTGCGCGACGAGTCGGGGCGGGCGTTCCTGCAGATCTGGGCGGACGGGCTGAACCGGCTGCGTCCCGTGGTCCCCGTCGCCGAGGACGCGGCCGACAGCCTGCACCGGTGGCGCAGGCTCGTCGAGCCCGTCCTGGAGGAGGACGCGGCGCGGCTGCACCGCCGGTTCACCGCGATCCTGTACGCCGCGACCGAGCTGGCCCGCCGCGCCCGCACCGGCCCCCGCACCGACGACCGGCTGTTCACCAGCTACCTGATCGACGTCGTCGCCGCGATCCTGAGCGCGCCCGTCTCCGAGGAGACGCGCCGCCTCGCCGACGAGCGCGACGCCGCCCGCCGCTGACAGGGCCCGCCGGGCTCGCGGCTCCCATTCGTCCAAGACGCGCCGGGGAGGCGGCGCGGAGACTGGGCATGCCAGCGGACGACCAGGGAGGATGACATGACCAGTGAGATCCGGCGGACCTTCTACCCGCTGATCGCGACCGCCGACCCGCAGAAGTCGATGGAGTGGCTGGAGAAGGCGTTCGGGTTCGTCCCGCACGAGGTCTACCGGAACGACGGCGGCGACATCGTGCACGCCGAGATGCGCTACGACACCGGGATCTTCATGTTCGGCGCCGGCGTGCAGGTCAAGGCGGCGGTCTACGTCGCGGTCGACGACCCGGACGCCCACCACGACCGCGCCAAGGCGGCCGGCGCCGAGATCTTCCGCGAACTCGCCGACACCGACTACGGCTCGCGCGACTACGCCGCCCGCGACCTGGACGGCAACGAATGGTACTTCGGCACCTACCGTCCCTGACGCGGAAAACGCGGAGCTCGCCCCGTATCCCGGTGTTACGGTGCGGGGGCCGGCCGCGGGACTCCGGTGCGACTTCCGGAACTTGCCTTTCACGCGATGATTCGCAGTTCGCGCCTCCCTTCCCCGGCCGGCACCCCGAGCCCCCGGCCACCGTTGGGAAGCGATGAGCGAGACGTTCGCGGACCTGATCGCCTGCGAGGACGCGCTGATGTTCGTCAACGCGGCGATCACCTCCACCGGGCAGCGGGAGTTCCACCACCACCCGGGCGAGCAGCACCTCTCCCTCGAATTCCTGCACACCTACATGCTGGAGAACTACCGCGAGGTCTACGCCGCGGCGCTGGCGCTCGACGTGAACGACCACAACGCGGCGATCATCGTCCGCAACCTGCTGGTGCGGGCGGGCGACGCCGGCGCCGAGCGGCGCCGGCTGGAGGGACGGCTGATCGCGCGGCGGTTGGAGCTGATGCCGCGGCAGCGCGTGTACCGGCTGATCCGCGAGCTGCGCCGGCTGAAGGTCAACAACCGGCGGACGCGCGCGATCATCCGCGACTGGCTGGCCGGCCGCGCCGACCCCGCGTTCGACGCGGTCAAGTACCGCGGCGGCGTCAAGACCGCGATCCGCCACGCCCACGTCGAGCCGGACGGCGAGCTGCGCGACTTCCTGTTCGCCCCGCACCGCGTCAAGGCCTACGAGACGCCGATCTTCGAGCGGTGGCGCCGCGCGCACTACGAGAAGGCCGCGCTGTACGAGCTGCCCTACACGGTCGCCGAGGGGTTCGCCGCCAAGCACGGCGTTCCCCGCGAGGTGTTCCTGGAGCGCATCGCGCCGCGCCTGACCCGCCTGGAGCGGCTGCGCCTGCAGGAGAGCGCGCGGGAGGCGAAGGCCGGGGCGGTCGCCGCGGACCTGACCGTGATGCCGCTGACCAGGCTGGCCTCCTACGTGCTGTCGCTCCCGCTCGACGACCGCGCCGCCCGCCGCGCGGAACTGACCGAGGCGCTGCGGACGGCGGCCCGCCGCGTGGCCGGCGCGGCGCGCGGCTCGTGGGGCCGGGTCGCGGCCGTGCTGGACGACAGCCACTCCTCGACCGGCTCCGGGCAGAAGCGGCGCCGCCCGCTGGCGGTCGCGCTCGCCGCGCACTACCTGCTGGAGGCGCTGGCGAAGGAGTACGTCCCGCTGTGGACGTCGGGGCGCACCGACGAGCTGCTGGTCCACCCGTTCGGGCCCACGCCGCTGGGGGAGCGGATCCTCGACGCGCTGGAGGCCCGGCCCGAGCGGCTGGTCATCATCTCCGACGGCTGGGACAACGCGCCGCCCGGCCTGGCCGCGGACGTCCTGCGGATCTGGCGGACGCGCCTGGACCCCGGCCACCGGCTCGCGCCCGGGCAGCGGGTCCTGATCGCCCACCTCAACCCGGTGTACGACGCCGACGACTTCGACGTGCGGCGGCTGTCGCCGTCCGTGCCGACCGCCGGAATCCGCGACGCCGAGGACCTGCCGACGCTGGTCGAGCTGGCCCGGTTCGCCGAGGGACGGGTCGGCCTGGCCGGCCTGCGGGCCCACCTGGACGACCGGACGGCCCGTTTCCTGGGGGAGGGCGCATGACGTTCGCGCTGGACGGCCTGGAGACCAGGCCCGCTCAGGTGTGGGGTTCGATCCGGCTGGTCCCGCTCGTCCGGGACGAGCCCGTCCCGCATCTGCGCCTGCACCGGAAGGTCTACGAGGAGCCGGTGTCGGTCGTGGACGTCGGCGACGGGACCGCCTACGCCGCGTTCGTCCCGCACGCCTTCGTCGCGGACTGGAGCGACGGCGACCCGGGCCGTTCCGCCGCGTACGGGACGCGCCTGCTGGAGCGGGACACCGCCGCCGCCCCGCCGCGCATGCCCGTGCGCTTCACCCGGCGCATGGCGCGGAAGGCCGGCAGGGACCGGCTCCGCTTCCTGCCCCTGCACCTGGCCGTCGAGGGCTACCTCGCGCTGCACTTCGGCGGCCCCGAGATCGTGTGGGAGGAGTGGTCGAGGCGGGCGGTGGCGCGCGGCCTGTCGCCGCGGTGCGAGGAGACCTACCTCGGGCTGCGGGTGCGCGGCCTGGAGGACGCGCTGCGGATCTTCGAGATCCATCCGGGGCAGTGCGGCCTGCTCGTCTACGTGGCCGACGCCCTGGCGAGCGCGTTCGTCGTGCCGCATCCGGGCGACTACCGGGCCCTGCACGCGACGCTGGTCGAGGACCTGTTCGGCGAGCTGATCTACAAGTACGGGCTGCTCGGCGCGCCGGCCGGCGACGTGTCCGCGCCGATCGACGGCGTCGGCATCACCTCGATCCGCGAGCTGCGCGCCGCCGCGTCCCGCCGCCGCGAGGAATGGGCGGCGTTCCACGACGAGGTCATGGCCGGCGACCTGTTCGACGACGAAGGATCAACGCAGCTCGTGCAGCGGATGCACGGGTTCCGGCTGTCGCGCTTCCTGCCGTCCTTCGGGCTCCGCAAGGAGAACCACATCGGCGAGACGATCACGGACGAGGACGGCCGCGTCGCCTACCTGAAGACGTTCCGGCTCTCGGACACGCAGGTGCGCCGCGGCTACCTGCTCAAGCGGCTGGCCGAGAACGGGTGGCGGCTGGACGCGACCGCCGCCGTCCTCGGCATCGGCGAGGCCGCCCTGGCGCTGCGGCTGGAACGGGCGGGCTTCGCCTCCCTGCTGCGCCAGGACGTCCTTGACCACTACCGGGCCCGGGCGCGGCGCGCGGCCCCAGCCTGAGCCCGCCGCCCGAGCCCCGCGGCGTCCGGCGTCAGCGCAGGCCCGCGAACAGGTCGTCCTCGGTGGCGGGGGCGGCGTCGACGCGGTTGAAGTGCCGGATGAACGTCTCGTTCGAGAAGGCCATGTGCTGGACCTCCTCGGGCAGCCGCAGGAAGAAGATGTTCTCGCCCTGGCTCGCGTGCGCCTGCAGCGCCTTGACCTTGCGCTCGGCGTAGGGGGAGACGTCCACGGCGCTGGTGATCATCTCGTCCGGGACGCCGAAGTCGTCCGGGGGCTCGAAGCCCAGGTCGACCCCCGCCGACTTCGCGACCTCGAACATCTGCGCGACGCCGGACCGGGGGATCGCGGTGTAGTACAGCTTGTCCGGGATGCCGGTCTTCTCGGTGGCCGCGACGGCGATGCGGTGCGCCTGGATGTGGTCGGGGTGCCCGTAGCCGCCGTTCTCGTCGTAGGTGACGACGACCTGCGGGCGGTAGCGCTCCATCAGCTCGGCCAGCCGACCGGCGGACTCCTCCAGCGGGACGTTCGCGAAGGCGCGCGGGTCCTCGTTGGTGGACCAGCCCTCCATGCCGGAGTCGCGGTAGCCGAGCAGCTCCAGGTGCGTCACCGCGAGGATCCCCGCCGACTCGCGCACCTCGGCGAGCCGCCGCTGCGCGACCTCCTCGGCGTCGTGGCCCGGCTCGCCCGGCTTCACGCCGCCCGAGTCGTCGCCCTGCTCGCCGTTGGTGCAGGTGACCAGCACCGTCCGGATCCCCTCGGCGGCGCACCGCGCGAGCAGCCCGCCGGTGCTGAGGACCTCGTCGTCCGGGTGGGCGTGGACCGCCATCAGGGTGAGTTCGTGCTCCATTGCTCCGGGACTCCTCAAGGGCGCTCGTCCGACCCGGTCAACCCTACGTGCCCGCGGGTGAAGCGGATCACGTCTGCGACGTGGCCTCGGTCACCGAGAGATCGTCGGGGGACACCCGGTGGGCCGGCCGGTCGAACGGGAACAGCGAGGTCGCGGTGGAGCCCTCCGCGACCAGCAGCTCGCCGGGCTCCAGCAGCCGCCAGCCGGGGTCGTCGTCCATCCGCTCGCTGGCCAGGACGTGGGCGGCCGCTCGCTCGCGGTGCGCCGACACGTGCACCCGGCCGGGCTCGCGGCCGGACGACAGGTGGCAGACCGCCTCGTCCTGGCCGAGCTCCTGCTCCAGCACCCACAGCTCATGGGTGTCGGGGTAGCGCAGCGCCCACAGCCGCCCCGACTCGGCGAGCAGGATGTTCAGCGCGAAGACCGGTACCTCGGCGGCGATGCGCCGGACCGCGGCGATCAGGCCGGCGGCGGTGTCACTGTGCCGCCGGATCTCCGCCGTCACGTAGGCGAAGACCAGCTCGGAATCGGTCCGCCCCTGCACCGGGGCGCGCTCCACGTCGGTGAGCCAGGAGCGGATCACGTCGAGGCCGCGGACCATCCCGTTGTGCGCGAACAACCGGTCGTCCATGACGAACGGATGGGAGTTGTGCACCTCGGGCCTGCCCGTCGAGGCGTACCGGACGTGCGACATGAACGTGTGGGAGACGATGTCGCGGGCCTCGGCGTTGAAGTCGGCGTCCTCGAACGCCGCGATGGGCGCGCGGTCGCGGACGGGCTCCCCGCCGAGCGAGAACCAGCCGAGCCCCGTCCCGTCGGGCATCCGGCGGCTCTGGGAGTTCAGGCTGTCGGGGGCGTCCAGCAGCCAGAACGTGGCGTGCACGCGCGGCCCGCCGGTCGTCATCCCGAACAGTCGGCACATGCCCCCACAATGCCCGCCCGGCCGGGGCCGAATCGGTCCCGGCGGGTCAGGGATCGGTCATTCTTCCGCCGCGGCACCCGCGCGGGACGCCCGGACGGCCGCGATGCGGCCCCGCGCGCAGAACCAGCCGGCCACCAGCGCGGCGATGATCACCGGGACGGCCAGCACGGTGTTGTGCCCCTCGCCGTCGCGGTCGAACCACATCAGCACGAGCACCGAGGCGAGGAAGACCAGCGTGACGATCTCGGTGACCGGCGAGCCGGGCAGCCGGTAGGACGGCCGGCGGAGCGTCCCCTCGCGGGACCGCCGGACGAACAGCAGGTGCGCGATCATGATCATCGCCCAGGTGCCGAGGATGCCGATCGCCGCGAAGTTCAGCACGATCTCGAAAGCGTCCTTGGGGACCCAGGCGTTGAGCCCGACGCCGAGCACGCAGATCGCCGTGGTCAGCAGGATGCCGCCGTAGGGCACCTGCGACCTGCTCATGGCCATGGTGAACCGGGGCGCCGAGCCGGCCGCGCCGAGCGAGCGCAGGATCCGGCCGGTGGAGTACAGCCCGGAGTTGAGGCTGGACAGCGCCGCGGTGAGCACGATCAGGTTCATCACGCCGCCCGCCGCGGGCACGCCCAGCTTGCCCAGCACGGTGACGAAGGGGCTCTCGCCCTCCTTGTAGGCGCTCCAGGGCAGCAGCATCGTGAGCAGCAGCACCGATCCCACGTAGAACACCAGGATCCGCCAGACGATCGAGTTGATCGCCTTCGGCATGACCTTCTCGGGGTTCTCGGTCTCGCCGGCGGCGACGCCGACCAGCTCGGTCGAGGCGTAGGCGAACACGACGCCCTGGACGACCACCAGCATCGGCAGCACGCCCTTGGGGAAGACGCCGCCGTGGTCGAACATCATCATCGGCCCGGCGTCCTGCGCGCCGACCTTGTGCCCGGTGACCACCAGCACGATGCCGACGCACATGAACGCCACGAGCGCGCCCACCTTGACGATGGAGAACCAGAACTCCAGCTCGCCGAAGATCCGCACCGAGATCAGGTTGATGGTGACGACCACCGCGAGCGCGATCAGCGCCAGCACCCACTGCGGAATGCTCGTGAACATCTTCCAGTAATGGATGTAGAGCGCGATCGCCGTGATGTCGACGATGCCGGTCGTGGACCAGTTGAGGAAGTGCATCCAGCCCGCGACGAAGGCCCCCTTCTCGCCCATGAACTCGCGCGAGTAGGAGACGAACGACCCCGACGAGGGGCGGTGCAGGACCAGCTCGCCGAGCGCCCGCACGACCATGAACGAGAAGAACCCGCAGACCGCGTACGCGATGGCCAGCGACGGGCCGGCGCTGGCCAGCCGCCCGCCGGCGCCGAGGAACAGCCCGGTGCCGATGGCCCCGCCGATCGCGATCATGTTGACGTGGCGGGTCTTGAGGGACTTGCGGTAGCCGGCGTCCCCGGCGTCGACGTGCGACGTCCCGGCCGGCGCCGTCCTCAAATCCTGGTCGCTCACGCCTCGTTACCGCCTCTCCACAGGGTGTCGCCTCGATGAGCCCGGTGCAGTTTCGGTCATGGAGCCAAAACTGTCAAAACGCTGCCCAAAATGACCTTGATGTAACTTCCCTTCCGCATGCCGTAGGTTCTCGGGTATGGGGTCGCCGCTGGTGCTGCTGGACGTTGACGGAGTGCTCAATCCGTTCGAAAGGCCGCACCGGGGCTACAAGCGGCACCGGTGCTCGCCCAACGGCGTCACCTACCGCCTGTGGCTGAACGCCGCGCACGGCCCGTCCCTGCTCGAACTGGCCGAATCCACCGGGGCCGAACTGGCCTGGGCGAGCTACTGGTGCGACAACGCCAACGAGTGGATCTCGCCCCGGATCGGGCTGCCCGAACTGCCGTTCGTGCCGATCCCGCGGTTCCCCGGCATCGAGGAGGGCGGCACCCTCGGCGCCTGGAAGGCCCGGCACGTCGCGGCGTGGGCCGAGCGGCGGCCGTTCGTCTGGTTCGAGGACGAACCGGACGCGACGGAGTG
The DNA here is from genome assembly GCF_039529375.1 of Actinomadura napierensis. Taxonomy (NCBI): domain Bacteria; kingdom Bacillati; phylum Actinomycetota; class Actinomycetes; order Streptosporangiales; family Thermomonosporaceae; genus Actinomadura; species Actinomadura napierensis. The sequence continues at coordinate 19,808 of NZ_BAAAMR010000006.1, read as the reverse complement.
CATCGCCGGCGAGGAGGGCGTGGGCGAGCACCTCCTGGTCGCCGTCGACCCGCTCGTGGGCCTCACCGACGGCGACCTCGAACGCGGCGCCGCCTGGCTGCGCGCCCTCGCCCGCTGAGGCGGAGTCCGGAACGTCGCGCGGAGGCCGCGGGTCTCCACATCGCCGGGCCACAACCGGGGCGGCGGCTCTTGTCAGGGCCCGCTTACATCGGTGGACGGCCGCCGGGCAGGATGGTGCTCCGCGTTCCGCGACCTGACGAAGGAGTGTCCATGAGTTCTCTCGCCGGCCGTACCGCCCTGGTCACCGGGGGCAGCCGGGGAATCGGCCGCGCCATCGCGCTGGCCCTGGCCGCCGACGGCGCCCGGGTCGCGATCGCCTACCGGCGCGACGAGGAGGCGGCCCGCAAGACCGTCGCCGACATCGAGGCCGCCGGGGTGGCGGGGCACGCCGTCCAGGCTTCCGTCGACTCGCTCGACGACTGCCGGGCGCTCGCCGCCGCGGTCGAGGAGGCGTTCGGCGCACTGGACATCCTCGTGCACAGCGCCGGGATCGCCAGCCGCGGCGCGACCGTGGCCGACACCGACCCGGCCGAGTTGGAGCGGGTTCTGCGCGTGCACGCCTTCGGCCCTCACCACCTCAGCCAGGCGCTGATCCCGCTGATGCGGCGCGCGGACCGCAGCGACATCGTGTTCGTGTCCAGCGTGGTCACCGACCTGATGCACGCTGCCTCGGCCCCCTACGCGATGGGCAAGGCCGCCCAGGAGGCGCTGGCGAAGGTCCTCGCGAAAGAGGAGCGCCCCAACGGCATGCACGTCAACGTGGTCGCGCCCGGCGTCGTGGACACCGACATGGGGCGGCGGCTGGTGCGCGCCACGATGGGGGTCGACGACATCCGGCAGGTGGACGCCTCGTTCCCCTACGGGCACGTGTGCACTCCCGAGGAGGTCGCCGGCGTCGTCCGGTTCCTGGTGTCGGACGGCGCGTCCTACCTGACGGGCCAGCGCATCGTCATCGACGGTGGCACGTTCTAGCCCGCCGAGCCGGCGGCCGCCCGGCTGGATTCCGCTAGTTGCGGGTCCAGTCGGGCTGGGCGAAGCCCGCCACCCGGGCCCGGCGCCCGAGCAGCACCACCTCCCGGAACTGCCACAGCATGGCGCCGGTCGGGGCGTGGACCCGCCAGTTCGGCCCGAGCCACATCTGCAGCAGGCTGCCGCCGTCCGGCAGCGGCACCCACTTCGGGGTGTCGTCGTCGGCGAGCCTGCGCAGGCTCGTGTAGTGGACGGAATGGACCTCGTCCGCGTTCGGCGCGAGCGGCCCCGGATCGGCCAGGACGACCACGACCGGGGTGATCGCGAAACCGGACGTGGCGGGGAAGTCGTCCAGCCGGCCGACCACGTCGCCCGGGCCCGCGCGCAGGCCGATCTCCTCGTGCAGCTCCCGCAGCGCCGCCTCCTCGGCGGTCTCGCCGTCCTCCAGCCGCCCGCCGGGCAGCCCCCACTGGCCGGCGTTGCGGCCCCGGTACGCGCGCTTGATCAGGATCACCGACGGGACGCCGCCGTCCTCGACCACGCACAGCACGACCCCGGCGCGGCGCAGGCCGGGCGCGTCCGGGACGGTGGTGTGCTCGAACCCGGCCAGCCGCTCCGCGGCGAGCCGGTGGAAGGCCGTCAGGTCATCGAGGGGGCCGGGGGTCGGGCGGGGGTCCGTCATGTCCCGATCCTGCCAAACCCTCCTCCCGCGCGTACCGGGCGGGGGAGGTGCCGACCGCGGCGGTGAAGTCGCGGGTGAAGTGGGCCTGGTCGGCGTAGCCCAGCTCGGCGGCGAGCCCGGCCCAGTCGACCCGGGTGCCCGCCGCGGCCCGCTCGGCCGCCTCCATCATCCGGAACCTGCGGATGACCCACTTCGGGCCGATCCCCACGTACTCGTGGAACAGCCGTTGCAGGGCGCGCGCGCTCATGCCCTCGTCCCGGGCCACCTCGCCGACGCGGACGACGCCGGGCCGGTCCGCGATCCGCGCGACGATCGCGGCGGCCCGCTCGGCGGCCGGGTCGGGTTCCGGCCGCAGACCGGCGAGGAAGCCCTCCAGGCGGGCGACGGCGTCGCCGTCGCCGGGCGTCGCGAAGATCTCCGCGGCGAGGGCCCGGCCCGGTTCGCCGAACACCTCGTCCACCGCCGCGAACCGGCCGGTCAGCGCGGACACCGGCCCGTCCAGGAACGGCCGGAACCCGCCCGGGCGGAACGCCGCGCCGATCACCCGGCCCTCGTCGGCGATCTCCTCCACGAAGTCGTCGCGGACCACCCCGGCGATCCGCGCCCGCGTCGCGCCGCTCGTCAGGTAACTGGTGAAGGTCACGTGGACCGACGGCCGGGTCAGCACCCGCTGCCGGTGCGGCGGACGGCCCGTCAGGTCCCAGCGCAGCACCCACATGTGCGCCACGAAGGGGGCCAACGCCGGGGGAGGCGCCGTCCGCTCGACCCGGAAACGCTCCAGGCCCGTCCGCGCGTGCAGGATTCCGCGCGTCCCGCCGGGTAGGGATCGGCCCATCGGCTCAGGCTAACGGTGTCGCGTTTCTTCAAGACCGCGCGCCGGGGCCTGGCCTAGCGTGGACACATGTTCGAACTGATGAGCGAAGGAGCCGCCATGGATGTCCGGAGCCGGATGCGGCCCGCCGCGGACGCCGCGGCGCGGATCGTCCTGGAGATCCCGCAGGACCGGCTGAGTGATCCCACGCCGTGCCCGGGCTGGGACGTGCGCGCGATGGTCAACCACCTGATCCTCTGGAACGCGCGGGGCGAGACCGCCGCGCGCAAGGAGCCCACCACCGGACCCGGCGAGGACCACGACTTCACCGCCGAGCCCGGCTGGGCCGAGCGGTTCGAGGAGCAGGCCCGCAGGACCGCCGACGCCTGGAGCGACCCCGCCGCCTGGGAGGGCAACACCAGCCTCACCGGCAACAAGGAGGGCATGCCCGCCGCGTTCATCGCCGGGATCGTCTTCGGCGAGTGCGTCGTGCACGGCTGGGACCTCGCCGCCGCCACCGGCCGCGACCCCGCCTTCCCGCCGGAGGTCGTCGAGGCGGCCTGGGAGCAGCTCGTCCCGACCGCCGAGATGAGCCGCGAGTACGGCGCGTTCGGGCCCGAGATCCCGGTCCCCGAGGACGCGCCGCTGCTCGACCGCCTCCTCGGGCTGGCCGGCCGCGACCCGCACTGGAAGCCCTGACCGCCGCGCCCGGTCCGGCGTCCGGGCAGGACGGGTGACGCCACGCCGGGCGGCGCGTCCTTATCGGGGCGCGAGCGGCCCCTCGCGCGCTCTACCCTTGGGGGCATGTCTTCGAGCTCTTCGATCCGGGTACGTTTCGCGCCCTCGCCGACCGGCATGTTCCATGTCGGCGGCGCCCGCTCCGCGCTGTTCAACTGGGTGATGGCGGCCCAGTCCGGCGGCACGCTCGTACTGCGGATCGAGGACACCGACGCCTCGCGCAACAGCCCCGAATGGACCGAGGGCATCATCCGCGCCCTGGCCTGGCTCGGCATGGACGGCGAGCAGTACGAGGGCCCCTACTTCCAGTCCGCCAACGCCGACAAGCACGCCGAGGCCGCCCGGACGCTGAAGGAGCAGGGCCGCGCCTACTACTGCGACTGCACCCGCGAGGCCGTCGTCGCCCGCACCGGCGACCAGCACAAGGGCTACGACGGGTTCTGCCGCGACCGCGGCCTGGAGCCGGGCCCCGGGCGCGCCCTGCGCTTCCGCACCCCCGACGAGGGCCAGACCACCGTCGTGGACCTGCTGCGCGGCAAGCCCGTCTTCGACAACGCCGTCCTGGAGGACTTCGTCATCGCCCGCGCCGACGGATCGGTCACGTTCCTGCTGGCCAACGCGGTCGACGACATGAGCCAGGGCATCACCCACGTCGTGCGCGGCGAGGAGCACCTGTCGAACGCGCCCAAGCAGCAGCTGCTGTGGGAGGCGCTCGGCGGCGAGCCGCCCGTGTGGGCGCACGTCCCGGTGATCGTCAACGAGAAGCGGCAGAAGCTGTCCAAGCGCCGCGACAAGGTCGCGCTGGAGGACTACCGGGCCGAGGGCTACCTCGCCGAGGCCATGCGCAACTACCTGATGCTGCTCGGCTGGGCCCCGTCCGGCGACCGCGAGATCGTCCCCTGGGACGTGATCGTCGACGAGTTCCGCATCGAGGACGTCAACTCCTCGCCCGCCTTCTTCGACGTCAAGAAGCTGCGCGCGATCAACGGCGAGTACATCCGGGCGCTGCCGGAGCAGAAGTTCATCGCCGAGTGCCTGCCGTTCCTGCAGGAGGCGCCGTTCGACGTGGACGTCGCGGTGTTCGCCGAGCTGGCGCCGCTCGCGCAGACCCGCGTCGCGCTGCTGTCGGAGATCGTGCAGATGATCGACTTCGCGTTCCTGGACGAGCCGCCGCAGGACGAGCAGTCCTGGACCAAGGCGATGAAGGAGCCGGCCGCCGCGATCCTCGCCGCCGCCGAGGCCGCCTACCGGGACGCGCCGTGGAACGCCGCCGAACTGAAGGACCGGCTCGAGCGCATCGGCACCGAGCACGGCCTCAAGCTCGGCAAGACCCAGGCGCCCGTCCGCGTCGCCGCCACCGGCCGCACCGTGGGCCTGCCGCTGTTCGAGTCCCTGGAGATCCTCGGCCGCGACCGGACTCTCGCCCGCATCGCCGCCGCCCGCGCGAAGCTCGCCGCGTCGTCCTGACCCGGCCGCCGCGGGTCAGCGGAACGTGATCGCCCCGGGGTAGTGGCCGGACGCGCACATGAAGCGCATCCGGCCCGGCTCCGGGGCGCCGAGATCGACCCGCGTCTCGCCGGTCGCCGGCAGGTACACGTCCCGGTCGCGGCTCGGGATGGTGAACACCCGCATGTGCCCGGACGTGTGCCGGGTCCGCAGCACGAGGACGGTGTGCACGCGGGCCCGCGCGGTCAGCAGCGCGGGCCGGTAGCCCCGGTCGAGCGCCCACACGGTCACGAACTGGGTGCCCGTCCCGTCCGTCCGGACGAACCGCGCCGAGTCGGCCGCCGCCGTCCCGCCGCCGCCCGGCAGCCAGCCGCCGAGCCGCAGTCCCGACAGCAGCGTCCAGCCGGACGCCGCGAGCAGCGCCACGGCGAGCAGCGCGGTCAGCCGCCCCCGCAGCAGCGCCATCGCCCGCCCGACCGTGACGCCGATCAGCCCGAACAGCGGTGCCGTGCCCAGCACGAACGCGCCCATCACCACGGCTCCGCCGAGCACCGACCGCGACGTCACGGCCAGCAACTCCGCCGACAGCGTCAGCCCGCACGGGACCAGCACCGTGGCCGCCCCCAGCACGACGGGCCGCCGCGACCGCCCGCCCCGAGGCACGTGACAGTGGCCGTCCGGCTCCTCGGAACCCGGTTCGAAAGCCCCGCGCCGCCGCAGCAGCCGGCGCGCGGGTCGGAAGCCGAGCAGATCCAGCGCGAACACCGCCAGGACCAGCGCGGCGGCCGCCAGCAGCGCCCCGCGCAGGCGCGGCCCCGGCTGCACCGCGCCGCCCAGCAGCCCGAGCAGCGCGCCCAGCGCCACATGCGACCCCAGCTTCGCCGCCAGGAACACCGACACCTGACGGACCGGACGCGGCACCCGCGATCCGGCACCGGCGGTACCGTCCGGGGTTCCGCCGATCGCGCCGGTCAGCAGGCCGATCTGCGTCGCCGCGCACGTGGTGCCGCCCGCCAGCAGCCCCGCCCCGGCGCCCGCGAGGAACAGCCCGGCGACGTCCACGGCCCACCTCCCGGCGGAACCCTCCCCGGCGCCGCGGGCTGCGAAGCGTCACTGACCGGACACGGCCAGTCGATCAGCGGCGGCCGGGCCCCGCCGCGCGGGAACGCGGCTGTCAGCCGCCGTCCAGGACCTCCCGCAGCGCGGCCAGGCGCCGCTCGAGCTCGTCGTACTCGCCGCGCAGCGCGGGCGGCAGGTGCTTGCCGACCGTCTCGGCCTGCTCCACCACCTCGGTCAACCGGTCGGAGGCCCGTGGGCCGTCGGCCTCCCCGTCGCCCTGGGCCGCCTCGTCACCCCTGGCCGCCCCGGCGTTGCGCGCCTTCAGCAGCGTCGACTGCTCCCGCAGCAGCGCGGCCTGCTCGCGCAGCAGGGCCGTCTGGTCGCGCAGCTGCTTGTTCTTGGTGTGCAGCTCCACGAACACCGACACCTTCGCGCGCAGCACCCACGGGTCGAACGGCTTGGAGATGAAGTCGACCGCGCCCGCCGCGTAGCCGCGGAACGCGTAGTCGGGATCGCTGTTCACCGCCGTCAGGAAGATGATCGGCAGGTCGCGGGTCTTCTTGCGGCGCTTGATGTCGCGGGCCGTCTCGAACCCGTCCATCCCCGGCATGACGACGTCCAGCAGGATGACCGCGTACTCGTCGGTGAGCAGGGCCTTCAGCGCCTCCTCGCCGGACCGCGCCCGGACCAGATCCTGATCGAGCGAGCTGAGGATGGCCTCCAGCGCGATCAGGTTCTCCTCGCGGTCGTCCACGAGCAGGATCTTCGCCTTGTCGTCCACGCGTCGTCTCTCCGATTTCCGGTCCGGCCCCCGCCGTACGGCCGCGCCCGTGCTCCCGCGCCCGCGGCCGTGCTCCTGCGCCCACGGCGACCCTACCTGCCCGGGGACCCCTCTCCTCAGCGGACGATGGAGGGTTGCAGCCAGTTCCTCATGACGTCAAGGAGATGGTCCACGTCGACGGGCTTCGGCACGTAGTCCGACGCGCCCGATTCGAGGCTCTTCTCGCGATCGCCCTTCATCACCTTCGCGGTGATCACGATGATCGGCAGCTCGGCGAACTGCGGCATCCGCCTGATCGCCGCCGTGGTCGCGTAGCCGTCCAGGCCGGGCATCATCACGTCCATCAGCACGATCGCCACGTCGGGGTTGCGGTGCAGCAGGTCGATCCCGGCCTGACCGTCCTCGGCGTACAGGACCTCCATCCCGTAGCCCTCCAGGACGGAGGTCAGCGCGAACACGTTGCGGACGTCGTCGTCGACGATCAGCACCTTGCGGCCCGACAGCAGGGTGTCGACGAAGTCCGCGGGCGGCTCGGCGAGCATCCCGTTCACCGCGGGCTCCGCCCGCCCCGGACGCTCGGCCCCCCGCCGCCCGGCCTGCCGCCCGTTCTCGCGGCCGGCGCCCGCCGCCGCGCGCGGCGCGCCGTCCTCGTCCGCGGCGCGGCCCGCCGGCAGGGCGGACACGGCCTGCGGCTCCCCGTCCGCCTCGTCCGGCGCCGCGGACCGGCGCCGGGCCTCGGGCTCGCTGTACTGGGCCGGGAGGTACAGCGTGAACACGCTGCCGCGGCCCGGCTGGCTCTCGGCCTGGATCTCCCCGCCCAGCAGCCGGGCGATGTTCCGGCTGATCGACAGGCCCAGCCCGGTGCCGCCGTAGCGGCGGCTGGTGGTCCCGTCGGCCTGCTGGAACGGCTCGAAGATCTCCTGCAGCTTGTCCGCGCTCACCCCGATGCCGGTGTCGACCACGCGGAAGGCGATCACGTCCGGGGTGTTCCACAGCGCCGGCAGCGTGAAGTCGATGTCCCCGGCCCGCTCGATCACCAGCCGGACCTCGCCCTCGGCGGTGAACTTCACCGCGTTCGACAGCAGGTTGCGCAGCACCTGCTGCAGCCGCTGCTCGTCGGTGTTCAGCGTCGCCGGCACGTCCGGCGCGACCTCCACCCCGAACTGCAGGCCCTGGTCCACCGACAGCGGGCGGAACGTGGCGTCGACGTAGTCGACCAGCGCCGGCACCGACAGCCGCTGCGGGTGCGCCTCCATCTTCCCGGCCTCCACCTTGGCCAGGTCGAGGATGTCGTTGATCAGCTCCAGCAGGTCGGTGCCGGACTCGTGGATCGTCCGGGCGAACTCGACCTGCTTGTCGGTGAGGTTGCCGCCCTGGTTCTCCGACAGCAGCTTGGCCAGCACCAGCAGGCTGTTCAGCGGCGTGCGCAGCTCGTGCGACATGTTCGCCAGGAACTCCGACTTGTACCGCGAGGAGATCGCCAGCTGCTCGGCGCGCTCCTCCAGCGTCCGCCGCGCCTGCTCGATCTGGAAGTTCTGGATCTCGATCGCGCGGTTCTGCTGGGCCAGCAGCGCCGCCTTCTCCTCCAGCTCGGTGTTGGAGTGCCGCAGCTCGCCCTGCTGGCGCTGCAGCTCGTCGGAGCGCTCCTGCAGCTCCTGCGCGAGCCGCTGCGACTCGCCGAGCAGCGCCTCGGTCCGGGTGTTGGCGCGGATCGCGTTCAGCGTCACCCCGATCGTCTCGATCAGCTGGCTGAAGAACGCCAGGTGGACGTCCGTGAACCGGCCGAACGAGGCCAGCTCGATCGCGCCGAGCACCTCGTCCTCGAACACGATCGGCAGCACGATGATGTTGACCGGGGACGACTCGCCCAGCCCCGACCCGATCTTGAGGTACTCGGCCGGCGCGTCGTTGATCAGCAGCGGCCGGCGCTCCTGCGCCGCCTGCCCGACCAGCCCCTCGCCGAGCGCGAACCGGACCGTGCCGATCCGGCTGCGCCGCGTCCCGTACCCGGCGATCATCACCAGCTCGGCGTCCTCGCCGCCCTCGGCCAGGTAGAACGCGCCGTACTGGGCGCTCGCGGTCGGGGTCAGCTCGCGCATGATCAGCTCGGCGACCTGCATCAGGTCGCGGTGCCCCTGCATGAGCCCGCCGATCCGGGCGAGGTTGGTCTTGAGCCAGTCCTGCTCCTCGTTGGCGCGGGTCGTCTCGCGCAGGGTGGCGACCATCAGGTTGACGTTGTCGGACAGCTCGGCGACCTCGCCGCGCGCCTCCACGGTGATCGTCCGGGTCAGGTCGCCGGTGGCGACCGCGCTGGCCACCGCGCCGATCGCGCGGACCTGCGTGGTCAGGTTGCGGGCCAGCTCGTTCACGCTCTCGGTCAGCCGCTTCCAGGTGCCCGAGACGCCCTCGACCTCGGCCTGCCCGCCGAGCCGCCCCTCGCTGCCGACCTCGCGGGCGACGCGGGTCACCTCGGAGGCGAACGACGACAGCGTGTCCACCATCGTGTTCAGCGTCGTCTTCAGCTCGAGGATCTCGCCCTGCGCGTTGACGTCGATGCGGCGGGTCAGGTCGCCGTGCGCGACCGCCGTCGCGACCTGCGCGATGTTGCGGACCTGGTAGGTCAGGTTGGACGCCATGCCGTTGACGTTGTCGGTCAGGTCCTTCCACATGCCGCCGGCGCCGGGCACGTGCGCCTGGCCGCCGAGCCGGCCCTCGGTGCCGACCTCGCGGGCGACCCGGCTGACCTCGTCGGCGAACGCCGACAGCGTGTCGACCATGGTGTTGAGGGTGTCCTTGAGCTGCAGGATCTCGCCCTGCGCGTCCACCGCGATCTTGCGGGTCAGGTCGCCCTGCGCGACCGCCGTCGTGACCTGGGCGATCCCGCGCACCTGCATGGTCAGGTTGTTCGCCATCGAGTTGACGTTGTCGGTCAGGTCCTTCCAGACGCCGCTGACGCCGGGCACGTTCGCCTGCCCGCCGAGGCGCCCCTCCGTGCCGACTTCGCGGGCGACGCGGGTGACCTCGTCGGCGAAGGCCGACAGGGTGTCGACCATGGTGTTCACGGTGTCCTTGAGCTCCAGGATCTCGCCCTGCGCGTCGACCGTGATCTTCTTGCTGAGGTCGCCCTCGGCGACGGCGGTGGTGACCTGCGCGATGTTGCGGACCTGGTAGGTCAGGTTGGACGCCATGCCGTTGACGTTGTTGGTCAGGTCGCGCCAGACGCCGCTGACGCCGGGCACGTTGGCCTGGCCGCCCAGGCGTCCTTCGGTGCCGACTTCGCGGGCGACGCGGGTGACCTCGTCGGCGAAGGCCGACAGGGTGTCGACCATGGTGTTCACGGTGTCCTTCAGCTGCAGGATCTCGCCCTGCGCGTCGACCGTGATCTTCTTGCCCAGGTCGCCCTCGGCGACGGCGGTGGTGACCTGCGCGATGTTGCGGACCTGGTAGGTCAGGTTGTTCGCCATCGCGTTGACGTTGTCGGTCAGGTTCTTCCAGACCCCGCTCACGCCCCGCACGTTGGCCTGGCCGCCGAGCCGCCCCTCGGTGCCGACCTCGCGGGCGACGCGGGTCACCTCGTCGGCGAACGCCGAGAGCTGGTCGACCATCTGGTTGACGGTGAGCTTCAGCTCCTGCAGCTCACCGGTCGCCTCGACCGTCACCTTCCGGGTCAGGTCGCCCTGCGCCACCGCCGTGGTGACCTCCGCGATGTCGCGGACCTGGGACGTCAGCCGCCCCGCCATCACGTTCACCGCCGCCGTCACGTCCCGCCACCGGCCGGTCATGCCGCGCGCCGGGGCCTGCCCGCCGAGCCGGCCCTCCGTGCCGACCTCGCGGGCGAACTGCGTGACCTCCCAGGTGAACTGGTCCAGCAGCTCCACCATGCCGTTCACCGACTTGGCCATCCGCAGCAGCTCGCCGCGCATGGGCCGGCCGCGGACCCGCAGCTCGACCCGCTGGCTCAGGTCGCCGGCCGCCACCGCCTCCACCACCCGGTGCATTCCGGTGGCGAGGTCGGTCAGCTTGTCGATGATCGCGTTGGCGTCCTCCACGGCCGTCGCCCACGTCCCGCGCAGGGGCCCGGGCGCCAGCCGGCCCCGCAGCTGGCCCTCGCGGCCGATCTCGCGCCGCACCCGGGCCAGCCCGGTGGCGAGGTCGTGGCCGTTCCGCCGGATCTCGTCGAGGATCCCCGCGGCCTCGGCCACGGCGCCCTCGCCGGGCACGTTCAGCTCGGCGCCCGTCCTGCCGTCGCGGACGGCGGCCAGCGCCTTCAGCAGCGGTTCGAGATCGGCGTCGCTGTAACGCGGCGTGGTGTCGCGAGACCCGCCCGCGGGGCGGGCACGGGACGCTGTACGCGGCATGCTCTTCATCCTCCTGGCCCGCGGTCGCCGGGTTGCCCGGCACGGGGACCGGTCCTTCGGGACCGCCTCCCGGCCGCATCTGTACTCTACGTTGCCGGCCGTTCCCCCACCCGAATCGCGCGCCCACGGTGGACACGCGGCATAGGTCGCGGATCGGGGCCCGTAGTCTTCGTGTTACGGTCTGTCGTGTTGTGGCGGGGGGCGCTCACCAGGTCAGAGACGTTCCGCGGCCCCGGTTCACGACTCTCGTGGCCGGGTGGCCGGACAGTCTGCCACGATGGCCAGACCCGGGTAATCAGGCTTCGAACGAGGGACGGCAGTTGGATCGGCAGACGGCGTCGGCGACGTTCCCGTCCGCCGCCGCGGCGGTGGCGGACGCGCGCCGCTTCGTCCGGAAGGTGCTCGCCGACTGGGGCATGGAGGAGGCGGCCGACGACGCGGTGCTGGCCACCAGCGAGCTCGCCACCAACGCGGTCGCCTACGCCGGCACGTCCTTCGAGGTGTCCTGCCGCCTGGAGGACGGCGACATCGAGATCGAGGTCCGCGACCGGCACCCCACCCGGGGCATCGAGATGCCGGGCGTCACCGCCTCCAGCGGTCGCGGGCTGCCGTCGATCGCCCGCCTGGCCGCCTCCTGGGGCGTCTCCTACGACCGCCGCACCAAGGGCGTGTGGTTCCGGCTGCCGCGACCCGGCGCCGACGCCGGCGCGGCCCCCGGCGAGACCGCCGAGACCGGGCGCGCCGAAGAGGCGCCGGCCCCGGGCGGCCCCGCCGCCGAACAGGCCCCGCCCGACCTCGACGAGCTCGCCGCGCTCGAGACGGCCGCCGCCGCCGGGCTCGGCGCCGCCGCCCCCGGAGGGCGGACCCGCGACGACCGGCTCGACGCCGAGCGGCTCGACACCGACGGCATGGCCGAGCCGCCCGCCGCCGGCGACCGGCTGCTGCGCTCCCCGGCCGCGGTCGAGGCCATGGACGACGCCGTCGCGGCCGTCCGGGACGTCCTCGGCGCCGACGGCGCGGCCGTGCTGCTGACCGAGCGCGACGGACGGCTGATCATGGGCGCGTCGAGCGGCACCGCCGCGGAGATGCCGCTCGGGGGCCTGACGGTCGGCGGCCTGGCCCCGGCCGTCCGCGCCGGCGCGCCGTGGGTCGCCGCCGGCCCCGGCGATCCGGCCGCCGCCGCGGCGCGGGCGGGCTCCCCGGCCGCCGCGCCGCTGGAGTCGCAGGGCCGCCTCACCGGCCTGCTGGTGGTGACCGCCTCGGCCACCGGCCGGTTCGAGGAGTCCGACGGCGCCCGCCTCGGCCGGCTCGCCGACGAGATCTCGCTGTCCCTGGAGAAGGCCAGGGTGGGCGAGCTGGAACGGTCCTGGCGCGGCTGGCTCAGCTTCGTCGCCGAGGCCAGCGACCTGCTCGCCGGCACCCTCGACCAGGAGCGGACGATGGCGCTGGTCGCCCAGCTCGTCGTGCCCCGGCTGGCCACCTGGTGCGCCGTCTACACCGTCACCGAGGCCGAACCCGCGCGGCTGGCCTACGTGTGGCACGCCGACGAGACCCGCGCCGACGGCCTGCGCGACCTGCTGGAGCAGGCCGGCGCCGCGCCCCCGATGGACGCCCCCGGACCGTGGAACGGCCCGGCCGGCGCGCCGAAGGAGGTCCGGGCCGCCGCCGGCGGCACCGCCGACGACCAGGCCTACGCCTTCCCGCTGATCGCCCGGGGCCGGCGCATCGGCAGCATCGTCATCGGCCGCCCGGCCGCGGACCGGTTCCAGCGCAGCGCCATCGAGCTGGCCGAGGAGCTCAGCCGCCGCGCCGCCCTCGCCGTCGACAACGCCCGCCTGTTCTCCGCGCAGACCGCCATGAGCAGCGCCCTGCAGCGCAGCCTGCTGCCGCCCGGCATCCCCGAGATCCCCGGCCTCGAGGTCGCGGTGGTCTACGAGCCGGCCGGCGAGGGCAGCGAGGTCGGCGGCGACTTCTACGACGTGTTCGAGTCCGGCGTCCGGCCCGGCGGCCCGCAGCCCGCGTCCCGCTGGCGGTTCGCCATCGGCGACGTGTGCGGCACCGGCCCGGAGGCCGCCGCCGTCACCGGCCTGGCCCGGCACGCGCTGCGCATCCTCGCCGCCGAGGACATGTCGGTGCCGGCCGTACTGACCCGGCTCAACCGGCTGATCCTCGGCGAAGGGGAGCGCGGCCGGCTGCTCACCCTGCTGCACGGCGAGATCGCGGCGCGCCGTCGCCGCGACGGCGTGACGATCAGGCTGACCAGCGCGGGACACCCGCTCCCGCTGGTGCTCGACCCGGAGGGCGGCGTCCGCGAGGCCGCCTCGCCCCAGCCGCTCCTCGGCGTGTTCGACGGCGTGGAGTTCCACACCGACACCGTCGAGCTGCGCCGCGGCGAGGTGCTGCTGTGCGTGACCGACGGGGTCACCGAACGCCGCTCGGGCAGCCGGCTGCTCGGCGACGGCCACGGTCTGGAACGGCTGCTGGCCGGCTGCACCGGGCTCAGCGCGGGGGCGGTGGCCGCCCGCATCCAGCGCGCGGTCCGCGACTTCGGCCCCGAACCCTCGAACGACGACGTTGCCCTCATCGTTCTGCGGGCGTCATGATGGAGACCAACAATCGGTAAGGTGGGGTGGCGTGGGGCTGGCCTTGCACACGACACGACAGGACGGCCGCGCGACGATAGCCGCGCGCGGCTCCATCGACCTGCACTCGTCGGATGAGCTGCGGGCCCGGCTGGCCGAGCTCGTGGACGCCGGCGAGCGCGTCGTCGTCGTCGACCTCACCGCCGTCGACTTCTGCGACTCCTCGGGGCTCAACGTCCTCGTCCGCGCCTACAAGCACGCGCGGGCGCAGAACGCCACGCTCACCGTCACCGGCGCCTACGGCCGCGTCGAGAACGTGCTGCGCACCACCGGCCTCGACCGCTTCCTGATCGAGGACACGGCGGAGGGGGCGTCCGCCGATGGGCGCTGACACCGCGCCGCCCGGCTCCGGGCGGCCGGACCGGAGGGGACGGACCACGATGCGGAACGGCGAGCGGGCGGAGTGACCGATCCCATGACGGAGACCACGTTGCGCGCGGCGCCCCAGACGGAGGCCGTCGAGTACGCGCGCCGCCTCGCCGCCCGCACCATGCGCACCTGGGCGCTGATGGAACGTGAGGAGCTCGTCACCGCGATCGTCGCCGAGCTGGTCGCCAACGCCGTCCGGCACGCGGGCACCGCCTTGGAGCTGCGCCTGCTGCGCGGGGCCGGGCGCGTCCGCGTCGAGGTCCGCGACCGCGCCGCGCAGCTGCCCCGGCTGACCGTCCCCGGCCCTCTCGACGAGTCCCACCGCGGCCTGTTCATCGTCGACCGGTTCGCCACCTCGTGGGGCGCCGACCCGGTCACCGGCGGCAAGGTCGTCTGGGCCGAGGTCAGCATCTGACGTCGCGCCCCCGAGGGAATGCGACGAACCGGAGATCTTCCTTCACGGATCACGCCGCCGCGGCGCGCGCCCGCGCGTGACCGCGGGCGCGCCCTTCGCGGACGGCTGTCAGGACGACTTGCGGTACAGCTCCGCGACCATGAACGCCAGGTCCAGCGACTGGCCGCGGTTCAGCCGCGGGTCGCACGCCGTCTCGTACCGCTGGTGCAGATCGTCCTCGACGAGGCCGTGGCCGCCGCCGGTGCACTCGGTCACGTCGTCGCCGGTGAACTCGATGTGGATGCCGCCCGGGTGCGTGCCGAGCGCCCGGTGCACCTCGAAGAACCCGGCGACCTCGTCCAGCACGTCGTCGAGCCGCCGCGTCTTGTGCCCGCTCGGCGCCTCGTAGGTGTTGCCGTGCATCGGGTCGCAGATCCACGCGACGGGGGCGCCGCTCTGGTGCACCTTCTCGATCAGCGACGGCAGCGCCTCCCGGATCCGGCCCGCGCCCATCCGCGTGATGAACGTCAGCCGCCCCGGCTCCCGCTCCGGGTTCAGCCTGTCGATCAGCGCCAGCGCGTCGTCGGCGCTCGTCGTCGGCCCGAGCTTCACCCCGATGGGGTTGCGGATGTGCCGCAGGAACTCCACGTGCGCCCCGTCCAGCTGCCGGGTCCGCTCGCCGATCCACAGGAAGTGCCCGGACACGTCGTAGGGCAGGCCGCTGAGGTGGTCGATGCGGGTCAGCGCCCGCTCGTACTCCAGCAGCAGCGCCTCGTGGCTGGAGTAGAACTCCACGCTGTGGAACTCGTCCGGGCTCACCCCGCACGCCTTCATGAACGTCAGCGCCCGGTCGATCTCCCCGGCGAGCTGCTCGTACCGGCGCCCGGACGGGCTCGTCGCCACGAAGTCCTGGTTCCAGGCGTGCACCTGCCGCAGGTCGGCGTAGCCGCCCTTGGTGAACGCCCGGCAGAGGTTCAGCGTCACCGCCGAGCAGTGGTAGGCGCGCAGCAGCCGGTGCGGGTCGTTGCGGCGGGACTCGGCGTCGAACGCCAGGCCGTTCACCGCGTCGCCCCGGTAGGCGGGCAGCTCCACGCCGCCGCGCACCTCCGACGGCTTGGAGCGCGGCTTGGCGAACTGCCCCGCCATCCGGCCGATCTTCACCACCGGCACGCTGGCGGCGTACGTGAGCACCACCGCCATCTGCAGCAGCGTCTTCAGCTTGTTCTTGACCGCGTCGGCGTTCGACCCCTCGAACGTCTCGGCGCAGTCACCGCCCTGCAGGACGAACGCCTCGCCCCGCGCGACCTCCGCGAGGCGCGCCTTGAGCTGGTCGCACTCGCCGGCGAAGACGAGCGGGGGCTGCGCGGCGAGTTCGGCCGCGACGGCGCGCGTTTCGGCCGGGTCGTCCCATTCGGGCTGCTGAAGGGCGGGGAGGTCGCGCCAGGCGTCGAGCGCCCCCGAGACGCTGGAAGTACTCACGCGGAAAGGTTATAGGGCGCCGCGCGCGCTCGACGCGCCGTCCGGGACCGGTCGACCGCTCTGTGCGGATTCCTCCCCGCGGAAGGGCGGGCCGGTCCGCCGCCTGCGCCCAGCAGAAAGCCGGCCGGGCGACCCTGGGGGCCGCCCGGCCGGCGAGAAAGTTACGCTATGCGGTCGTGTGCGTTCAAATGGTCATGCCGCGCGGATTCCGGCGGTGGCCCGGACGGGCTCCTCCGCAGGGGCGGGCGCGCCCGCCAGCGCCCGGCGGCCGCTCAGGTCGGTCTCGGTCGCCAGCTGACGCAGCCGCCGCAGCGAACGGTCGGTGATCTGCCGGACCCGGTTGTGGCTCAGGCCGTACCGGGCGCCGATCTGCGCGTAGGACAGCGGCTGGCCGTTGTCCATCCCGAACCGGGCCCGCAGGATCGCCGACTCCCGCTCGGGCAGCCGGTCCAGCAGCCGGCCGAGCCCCTCCAGGTCGTCCAGCGCCAGGATCTCCGCCTCGGGCGTCACGGCGTCCGGATCCTCCAGCAGGTCGCCCATAGGCGTCTCGCCGGCGTCGTCGACCGTCGCGTCGAGGCTCGCCGGGTCGCGCCGCCAGCGCAGCAGCTCGTCGACGTGCTCGGGCTCCGCGCCGAGCGTGCCGGCGAGCTCCTCGCGGGTCGGCTCGCGGCCCAGCTCGCGGCCGAGCTGGCGTTCGGCGCGCCGCAGCCGGGAAAGCTCCTCCTCCACGTGGACGGGCAGCCGGATCGTGCGGGCGGTGTGGCTGAGCCCGCGCCCGATCGCCTGCCTGATCCACCACGTCGCGTACGTGGAGAACTTGAAGCCGCGCCGGTAGTCGAATTTCTCCACCGCGCGCATCAGCCCCAGGTTCCCCTCCTGAATGAGGTCAATGAGGGGCAACGAATCGGTCGGGTACTTCCGGGCGATCGAGACGACCAGCCGCAGGTTGGCCTCGACGAAGCGCTGCTTTGCGCGCAGCCCCGCCGCGACCAGCTCCTCCAGCTCCCCACGGGACGCGCCCTCCGGCGTGCGCCCCTCCTCGAGAAGCTGTTCGGCGTACAGGCCCCCTTCGATCGCCTTGGCCAGATCGACCTCCTCCTGCGCGTCGAGCAGGGGAGTACGGCCGATCCGGTCGAGGTACGCTCCGACAAGATCCTTGTCGGGGACGTCGACCCTGTCGCCCTTGGTACGGGTTGCAGCCATCCTGACCCTTCTCCGGTGCGATCTCCCTACGAGGTCAACGCTAATTACCGTCCTGTGATTCCCGGGTGGGGAATACTGCGAGGCTGTCAGCCGCTCTACCGTCCTGATACCCCGGCAGAGGAGAAACCGACATGGCGACCGTCACACTCACCGCCGAGAACTTCGATGAGGTGGCACAGGGAGGCGGCATCGTGCTGGTCGACTTCTGGGCGGAGTGGTGCGGGCCGTGCAAGCGGTTCGCGCCCGTCTTCGAGAAGTCCTCGGGCAAGCACGACGACATCGTCTTCGGCAAGGTCGACACCGAGGCCCAGCCCGAACTGTCCGAGCGGTTCGGGATCGCCTCGATCCCGACGCTGATGGCGATCCGCGAGGGCGTGATCGTCTTCGCCGAGCCGGGGGCGCTTCCGGAGCCGGTGCTGGAGAACGTGATCGGGAAGGTCCGCGCCCTCGACATGGAGGACGTCCACCGCCGCGCCGAGACCTGAGGCCCGCCGCCCGGGCCGCGCGCCCGGCGGGTTGCGGGCAGGGGACGCGCGGCCGTCACCGGCGCGGCGGGATGGCAAAGATGCGGGCCGAGGCGCCCGCCGCGGGCCGCCGATGCACGATGATGGACGGATGCTCGCCGATGTCGTCCCGTACCTGGTGTGCCCCGTCTGCGGAGGGGATCTGGCGTTGGCGGAGCGGGGCCTGCTCTGCGCGTCCGGGCATGCGTTCGACATCGCGCGGCAGGGCTATGCGAACCTCCTGCCCGGCAACGCCCGCCCCGGCACGGCCGACACGCCCGAGATGGTGCGCGCCCGCGCCGCGTTCCTCGGCGCGGGCCATTTCGAGGCGCCCGCCGAGCGTCTCGCCGCCGGCGTCGCCCGGACGGTGGACGGGCGTGCCCTGGTCCTCGACGCGGGCGCCGGCACCGGCCATTACCTGAGCCGGATCCTGGACCGGTCCCCGGATGCCCTGGGGCTCGCCCTGGACATCTCCAAACACGCCGCCCGCCGCGCGGCGAAGGCGCATCCCCGAGCCGGAGCCGTCGTGGCCGACCTGTGGCGGCCGCTCCCGGTCCGGGACGGTGCCGCGGCGACGGTCGTGAACGTGTTCGCGCCCCGGAACGCCGCCGAGTTCCACCGGGTGCTGAGCTCCGACGGGACCCTCTTCACCGTGACGCCGTCGCCCGGGCATCTCGGCGCGCTTGTGGAGTCGCTGGGGCTGCTGTCGATCGACGAACGCAAGACGGAGCGCATGGACACGGCCCTGTCCGGCTACTTCAAGTTCGATTCACGGCAGCGGATCGAGGGCGAGGCCGTCCTCACCCATGAGGAGGTCGCGACCCTCGTGGGGATGGGACCCAGCGCGCACCACGTGCCGGCGGAACGGCTGTGGGAGCGTCTCCGGCCGCTACCCGACCCGCTGCCAGTTCCCCTGTCCTTCGTGCTGTCGGTCTACCGCCGGCTCGAATAGCCGTCGGCGGGACCGCGCCGGGACGTCCTGGACGAGGTCGAGCAGCGCCTGCGGCACTTCGCCGGGCGTGGTCACCTCGCGCACCCCGGGGACGCCCGCCGCCTCGAAGCTGAACGAGGCCGACACGGACCGGGCCGTCCCGCTGAGCAGCACCCGCTGGAGGGCCTGCCCCGCCCGGAGCCACGCCGCGCGGGAGTCGCCGGCGGTGGTCAGGACGGCGCGCTGTGCGACGCCGCCGGGAGCCGGTGGCAGGGGGTGAAGCGCCGCCCCCTCCAGCCTGGCCGCCTCGCGGAGCTCGTTGACGACGTGCATCGACGGGCGCGTTCCGGACGGCGATGGCGCGGTGGGGGAGGGGCGCAGCGTGGCCGCGCAGAGGAGCCGTTCCTCACGCGTCACGCGATGCCGTCCCGCGAGCCGGACGGTGGCGAGGAGAGCGGGCCGTCCCGCGTCGGGCAGCAACCGCACCACGGCCTCGTGCCCGAGCTGGGCGGCGGTCAGCCGCAGGTTCACCAGCGCGGCGCCGCTGGCCAGGTGTAGGCCGCGGCCCGCGGGGTCGTGCAGCGGCCGGAACCTGTCCGGGTCGGCGTGCAGTTCGATGAGCTCGGCCACGACCCTGAACCGCCAGGCGTGCACGTCATGGACGGTCGGCCCCATCGTCGCGGCGACCACCAGGCGCTCCGAGGAAGAGCGGACGGTTGCGGGGACACTCACGAGCGTTCCTCCTGACCTCGGCCGGCGTCGGGGGCCGGCCGCGAACGGGGAGCCCGCCGCCGCTGCGCCGGAGCGGGCTCCGGCCGGGCGGACGACGCGGGTGTGCGAACGGTACCGCACTGTGACCCGGTCCACGAAGCCTGTGAAGAGGGAGGTCATCGGGCCTGCCGATGGCATTCGGGTGGCAGGAGGGAGGGAGGCGGCGGCAACCTGATTTGACGCTTCATCGGACGGCTTCTAATGTCTCTCACGCCCCAAGGGATGCGGGACGCCGAGAGGCGGACGGCCCCGGGGAACCAGGCTTCGGAAAAACGGTTCGGGCGGCGCCCGGGCCGGGGTACGATGGCTGGGCCAGCCCGAGACGGGATGCAGGACGCCGCAAGGCGGCCGGCCCGAAGGGCACCTCCGCTGAACGATCACGACAGGTCATGGGCCTGTCCGGTCCGGCACGCGGAGAGCCAGGAACTTCCCTCGACCGTCAAAACGATCTTCACGGATCCGCTTGACAACGAGGATGGCTCTGGTAAGTTGGTAGGGTTGCCCCGGAGCGAGGTTCGCGAGAGCGGATCGAGCGCGGTGGGTGTCCGTTTCTTGAGAACTCAACAGCGTGTTAAAAGCCAGTGCCTTTATCGGTCCGGCCGGTTGGTCGGA